>NZ_JBHZBX010000011.1:0-207418 GCF_042755165.1 Nocardia sp. NPDC059177
GGACACTCACTTCTGCGCCTTCCTCACACTGGCCGGCGCGCTGACCGGATACAAGAAGCTCGCGAAGGCCCGATCAACCACATGAGACATGGTCTTAGGATTGACGTTGAAAACCCCGACCCGGGAGGTAGGCCTGGTCAGATGCACCTGCAAGAGCAGATAAATGGCGTAAAATCTTCCGATGCGCCAAAATATCAATATAACTTCGACACCGGAAAATTTGAAGGAATGCCAAAAAGTCTGCAAAAAGAGCTTGCTAGGACCGACTACATGAAGGGGGCTGCAAAAGGTCTCAGATTCCTTTCTGAATGATGTGCTTGTCCCTCTGATCTATGGAGTGTAAATGGAATTAAACGAATCTCTTCTCCGTCTGCTACCAGCGGGGGTCGATCTGCAAGCGAACGACGATGACCTCGTTGAGCCCTTCAAGTCGGCGGCACTTTCTGGCTGGATTCAGCACTCTACTGGTGCATGGTTTATACAGTCCTTCATGGACAGCTATCGTGGCAGAATCGACGCCTTCTCGGACCTGACAAGTGCGGAGGCGGCGATTAACGGGCGTGCAATTCCTGATCAAGATCTTGAAGTATCCAATCCGTGCCGCGCGGAGGCAATCGCCCGACGGGGTATCGCCTTCGGGTGTGCTGCCATATCTCGGCTACGGGACTATTCGAATGCGCCGATGGCGGTTTCGTATGTGTCGGTAGGTCCTGCACTTTACGACGAACGTGTCATTACCGGCGCTGTTACCGTGACCACATGTCACCCGAATGAGTCGCCGTATATTTCTGACATAAATGGCTTCGGAGGGACTGGGATCATTATCATTCGGTCATGATGGATAATGCTCGATTAGTGCACTATCCTGCCTGCCGGCGACCTTCCAATTTCCATGCTTATTGGGCACGGAAATTGATCGGAATATTTAAGCAAAACCTTGAATAGTCAAAGTAAGGTCCAATGGTGATATAGTTCGGTTCGACCCAAATTCGAACGAATTTGGCACCGCTTCGAAGCGATGGAGTTCCCCCGTGCCTATTTCATCCCCACTGCAAGCGGTCCAGATGCCCACAAGTTACCGACGAATATAAATTACTTCAATGCGCAGTAAACAGCACAATGAGATGCTGCGGTGTCGCATCTGCGGACTATTACAGGAGGAAGCCCCCTTGGGGCAATGGCGGAAGAACGCCAACTTTTGATATCTGCGACTGCTGCGGCGTTGAGTTCGGGCTCGAAGACTCGTTGCCGTTCGGAGTAGCCGAATACCGCCAAAATTGGATCAGCAGAGGCTCGCCGTGGTTCGACCCGAAGATGAAACCTGCAGACTGGAACCTCGCCGAACAGTTGAGTCTCATTCCCGAAAGATTGCGATAGCTCGCGACCGAACGCTCATTGATAGATCCACTACTTCAAAGCCCCCTCATTTTCCGGACTCCGGGTGGTCGTAGAATGAACAGATATCCGATGTTTCGGCTGATCGATGACGAAGACGAGCGCACATTGGTATTGTCGGATGATATATCCGGATTCTTCTGTGACGAAGCGGATTGGCCGTCGGTGGTGACGTTTCGGCATGCTCGCGAGATCGACTTGGGCAAGGATGTTCGCGAATTCTCGGTGTTGGAGGTACTTGATCGAAATGGTCGGAGAATCGGCGAGTATCCTACGGGAAGAGTGGTTCCCAAGCTCGCTACGTTCGTGCTGAACCCGGATTCTACGTCGGATGTGAGTTTGGAGATCTACACGAGCCAAGATTCATCGTTGACGCAAGAGTTCTGGGCCAGATGGTCGTTGGGTTTCCCCGGGAAACTCGGTGAGTGGATCGGTCTCAGCGATGAGGAACTGACCGGCTTGCTGAATGTTGTCGGCAATTCCTGGGCTGCCAGGGGCTTAGAAATGCGCTACTACGGTTCGAGTGGGAAAATCTGTTTGAACGGACATTATATCGAAAGCGAGACGGCGTTCTACTGCGCGTTCGGTGAATCCGCGAACGGGCCTGGTGGATATTTTGGGTGGAATATCGCAGCGATTCGTGACTGTGTCCGTTCTAGCATGAATTCGAATCCACTCCACAGTATGGAATGGTTGAATTTTTCGCATTCTGTCGAGTATCTAGATACAGAGTTTATTTCGCGTTTGCGGGATGTTATGGTCGAATGTGATATCGATCGCATCGGTTGGTGATCACTATAATTTTCGATTCAATGGTAACGCTCAGAATTTCGCCATGCCGTAGTGGAACGCCGAATACTTCGGTGCGGTACGCGGGGGTTCACTGGATAGACATGAGGATCGAATAATGTCCCTACTGGATATGAATCTATCCGCGACCTCACACAAGCTGAACGGCTGTGGTTGGCATGCTGCCAAGTCGAGTTCACGCATGATCGAATGCTGTACGGAGTAGGAATGGGCAACCACGGTGAGTGACCACAGGGCGGGGCGCCACTCGTCCTCGAAGAACCGGCCGAAGCCGCCGTTCGTGACCGTGACGATCTACTCCACCCACCCTGAAGGTCACACCTTCGACGGTGTCGCCGAAATCCTGCGCACAATCGGCTGCCCAACCGGCCTCCGCACGACGACGCCGTTCGGCGATGCGGAACTGTTCCAGCTCCCTCGCTTCGGCCCCGCGCGCTGCGAGCACACCCGCCGCTGGTCGACCCACGACCGTTTCCCGGTCGCGGTCGTGCTGTCCGCTGCGGAGCTCGGCTACCCGATCGATCATCTCGGCAAGTCGGCGATCACTGCGGCAGTACGCCGAACGAAGTTCACCCGCGAACTCCTGCAAAGACTTTCGGCTGTCCCGGGAGTCCTCTACGGAACCGTCGACATCGAGCAACCGGTCCCGACCCCGACCGCCCTACCGTCGTTGCGACTCCCGCTCGACCTCTATCTGTCGAACACCCTTCTGCTCCCCGACACAGTCCGGCACCTGGATCAGCTGTACGCCGGCGCGGAAGGCAGTTCCATCACCTGGTCCCACGGCCGCTTCTACACAACACTTCCCGACCCACGCGGCATGAGGAGACGCCGACCCGACAACGAGAACCTGTCAGCGGCGGTGACAGCCACCGTAGCCAGAGCGATCACCTCCCTGCCGCCGTCGAAGAACCCGGTCGACGCCGCGGCCGCCGACAGATAGTCTCGGCCGGGATGCGGACGTCATCATCCGCGAGAATTCGTGCAGCAGGAGTCAGGTGATACAGATCGATTCTGATGATAGACCCAGCGCAAGGCGTAAAAGGCGACAGTTCACTCCCGAGCAGTTGGCCAGGTTTGCGAAGGTGAGCAACGATTCCCGGGAGCTTCTGGAACGGTTTGCCGACCGCCTCGAGCCTGAAATTCTGGCTGACTACCGAACTTTCAGCGATGTCGGTGAATGGACTTTGCTGGTCGATAATCTGTGTGCCAGTCTTGTGAAGCGTCAAATTTTGGTCAGCGTGGCCGAGCGCGGTGCCTTAGCTGAGTTGCTGGCACTGTTCGGGGACCCCAAAGACAATGTGGATATGTTTTATATAGATGATTATGAGCGAGTGTTGGCGGAGTTGAATGTGTCCCCCGAATCTATGTAGTTGGCGAACACCTCTGAATCGGTCCTATCTAGTCGAATTCAGGGTTCAGCCAGACCGATTCGAGAAGGCCTTCCACGATCTCCAGTACGACCCCTCGTGCGATAGATACACATTGTCCACCGCTGGCCCCGCGATGCACCTTGATCCAACCGGTGTCAGCATCGTAATCCACCGTCCATTTCCCATCAATGACATCTTTCGGCTCTCCTGGCGACATTACCTCCGAGGCGAGGAAGAGGCGGCCGCTGCTTGCCACCGGAGGAGGGATCTGCGCCATTCTCCAGCCCGGTTGAGGCAAGTATCCCCAGGGATACAGCACTTCCCCGGTATCCACAGAAGTCGCCAACTGTAGCTCATTTACCATCAGGCTTTCCATCCCGGAACCGCCGATTCTCATCGAAATGTCAGAGGAATCGGCGACATTGAAATCAATGGCGTACTCGTGGCCAACGTAACGAAGTTCTCCATGTAGCATTTCTCCGGCTTTGATCCGAAAATGCATACTACAAGCCCTTTCTCCACTGTTTCATTGATTATACGGGTTGAAGTCAAGTACGGTCTCGCTGGCTGACCGTACCGCAAGTGGTGGAACGAGTATCGAAATTCATGGAGGAGAACGATGGCCGAGCTAGAATTTCCCGGCATCCAGAATCGCAACCAATTTGTTGAATTTGCGAGTGATCTTCATCGTAAGGCAAGCGCGGATCCATACGCGTTTGAGAACAACACAATCCCCAGATTCCTGGAGTCCCTTGCTGCATTTGTAGAAGAACGCCAGGGCATTCCAGAAGGAACTGACTGGAACTTTATTTCTCTGGTGTTATATGCGGGCCTCAACTATGAATAGATAAGATCGAAAGAATTGTATCGCCATAGCGGGAGACGATATGACAAACCCTTCACATGATGGTGAATATGTACGCATTGATGGCAGTCTTCCGATGCATTTCGGGTTCAAATTCAGGCCATGGCGTTACAACCTGTCTCTGTCGGAATTGGAGCTGCGCAGCTTCGACAGATCCTCGGATCCAGCCTTCATATCTGTCAGGTTCTTCAGTGTATTTTCGATGAAGATGAAGACCATTTTTGAAACCATGACGATCGACCTGGCTGACAGTTCTCAGTCTGTAGAGATACTCCAGCTTTCGGGGATAGATGAGTCGAGATGGGATCGGATCAAGTGTCTGGCGTTGAAATCTGGCGAGGTGGACAGTTTGGTTGCATGTACCAGTTATTCGATTCGAGCCTATCCCAACGGTTTTCCGTCGACCACTTCATCTCGTGCGATGTAGACCGTCCCTTGAGCCATTTTCATACTGCCGCTGCGGACTGGTGCTCACTGTCCTCGAGGGCACCGATCGCCTTGACTAGTCGAATGTTCTTGTCGGGACACATGCACAGTAAAGAGCACAATGAGATGCTGCGGTGCCGCATCTGCGGATACCGCCAAAATTGGATCAGTAGAGGCTCGCCGTGGTTCAACCCGAAGATGAAACCTGCAGACTGGAACGTCGCCGAACAATTGAATCAGATTCCCGAAGGCTTTCGATAGATCGCTCCTCCCGTGCTAGGATCCACAATAATATTCAACAAGCTGTACGCAATGCCTACGGCTACGGAAGGGAGCCAAACTACAAATTTTCTAGTGATGCAGCTCGAGTCCGACCGTATGCAAATCTCGAGGCCGACCTTAAAGCAAACTTCGGCGCTATAGATGACACCGATACAAACACGGATGTATCGTTCATGCACTTTATTCCAGGTGATTTGAGTCTTGCCATCCGCCTGTCGATGGTAAGCAGGCTCGCTCTGATAATTCGAATACCAACTGATTCGCCAGGCCTACGAGGAAAGATCTTGACAAAGGGTAGCAGTCCAGCCGAGAAGGAGATATTTAGACTTCTGGAGTCGTACGGATTCAGGGTACTTGATAAAGAAGATCTGAAGCAGTCCTACGACTTGGTTCCGAAATCTCATCACGTATCAGCTTACCGAGCCCTGTTCGACTTCGAAAATGAAATACCCTACGACATAAATCTATAGTGATGCAAGTCCACTCCATGCAGCATATCTGTCTCCAAGCATCAACAGTGCTAAAATTTGCTCAGGAATGGACGGCGGCGATAGGCCCAATGTCCTGATTTACGCATGGCTTCGGGCGGCGATCGACGACCTCATCGAATTCGATGGTCGATAGGTGCGGAGTGGGGGAGGTGTTGTGTGGCGGTGAGGTTTTGGCAGCTACTCGCGCAGGTGGTGGCTACTGATTCGCTTTTCGGGATTCGTGGCGGAGTCGGTGTGGATCTGGTGGATCGGGTGATGGGGAAGTCGGCGTTCTATCAGGAAGTCGGTCCGAAGAAGTCGTGGATGCGGCGTGACTACGGGTTGGTCGAGTTGAACTTCAATCCGGATCCGGCGCGGACCTGGACATGCTTCGGTGTGCATGTGCGAGTACACCGGCTGCAGTGGGGGGTCGGGATTCCGGAGCCGATCGTGGATCGCGTTTCCAGTGTCCCCCGCGAGGTTCGATTCACCGATCTGACTGTCGGGCTCGGTGAAGCCGACCGGTTGACCGTGCGGCCAGATCGCGACTTCGCTGACTCGATGACTTTCCGCTCGAGTTCTGGTGCGGAAGTTGTTGTCACTACCGATGACTCGCAGAGCAGGCGGGTGCCGGACTTGGTGTGGAGTATTGATCTGGCGACCAGGACTGTCTTGTCGAGTGGGGAGCGTCAGCCTTCTCCCAGCGGTCCGCGACCGGGATCGGTCGACGGTGGCGGTGGGAGCGTCTACGCCAGACGTACCTGGGCGCGGCGGGAGGATGTTCCGCGGGACTCGGGTGTGGGTGAACAGATTTCGTTGATGGACCAATTCGCGGCGGCGGAGATCGATGGCGCGGTATTCGCTCGTGGATGGTTGGCTGGGCGGCGCAGGCAACTCCGCAGTGGGGAGCGAGTCCGGGCGCCTATCGAATTTCTTCTGAATCAGGTTTTCTATGAGCTCGACGAGTACGCGATCGATCGAACGGATCTAGACGAGGGTGACGTCACCGAGGAACAATTGCGCGACCATGTGCGGGAGATAGCGAATCGCCTGCGATAGGCGCCCTATTCGGAAGTGGGGGTCAAGGCGGTGGTGAGGGCGGGGACGGCGAGGGTGCGTTGCCAGGGGCGGGCGCCGCCGGTGTGGAGGAAGGACTCGATGCGGGTGGCGAGGGCTTCGGGGGTGCCGACGTTCTTGTAGTCGGGGAGGGCGTCCCAGCAGAGGCGGCGGACCAGGTCGGGGGAGAGGAGGTTTTCGATGGGGATGGCGTGTTCGGTGGAGAGGTCGCCCATGGCGGCGCGGGCGGTGGCGAGGCGGGCCGCGGCGGCGGGGTCGCGGCGTTCCCAGCGGTTGGCCGGCGGGGGGCCGTCGAAGGGGAGGGTGAGTGGGGGGAGTTCCTTGTCGGGGAGGGTGCGGGCGCGTTCGACGGCGGCCAGCCAGTCGCGGGAGTAGCGGCGCTGGCGGGGGCCGCCGAAGACAGGGAGGTTGCGCAGCTGGGCGATGGTGCGGGGTTCGGCGGTCGCGGCGGCGACGATGGCGGAGTCGGGCAGGATGCGGGCGGGGGCCACGTCGCGGGCGCGGGCGAGACCGTCGCGGGTGGTCCACAGTTCGCGGACGACGGCGAGCTGGCGGGTGCGCCGCAGGGTGTGGATGCCGGAGGTGCGCCGCCACCGGTCGGTTTTGGGGGTGGGCGGGTCGAGTGTGCGGACGTGCTCGAATTCTTCGGCGGCCCAATCGAGCTTGCCCTGGTCGGCGAGGTCGGCGGCGACGGTGTCGCGCAGTTCCAGGAGCAGTTCCACGTCGAGGGCGGCGTAGTTGAGCCACTCGTCGGGCAGCGGGCGGGTCGACCAGTCGGCGGCGCCGTGGCCCTTGCGTAGCGACCGGCCGAGCAGGTTCTCGACCATCGCGGCCAGGCCGACGCGTTCGTAGCCGGCGAGACGGCCGCCCAGTTCGGTGTCGAACAGCCGGGCCGGACGCAGGCCGAGTTCGGCGAGGCCGGGCAGATCCTGGTCGGCGGAGTGCAGGACCCACTCGAGGTCGTTGATCGCCTCGGCGAGCGGGGTCAGGTGCTCGGTGACGGGGATCGGGTCGATGAGGAACGAGCCTGCGCCCGCGCGGCGCAGCTGGATCAGGTATGCGCGCGCGGAGTAGCGGAAACCGGACGCGCGTTCGGCGTCGACGGCGAGCGGGCCGGTGCCCGCGGCGAGGGTTTTGGCCGCCGCGGCGACCTCGTCGGCGGTCGCCAGCACGGGTGGAACCCCCTCGGCGGGGGCGAGCAGGGGCTCTGCTGCGGTTGGTTCCTCGGCGACCGGCATAAACGTGAACTCTACGTGGCGATCACGGAAGATCGGTGCGGGTATAGGACTCCGGTCGCAAATGGGTGATGCCGGCGGGTGGGAGCCCGGCCGCGAACGCGAGCACCTCGCAGAACGCCTCCACGTGACGGCGCATCTCGGTGTTCATGGCCGTCCAGGACGCGCGCAGCTCCAGCTGGTGGGCTCGTGGCGGGCCCGCGATATCGCCGTACCGGACCGAACTGGTCGCGGTGACGGTGCCGCCGAGCGCGGTGAACGGCTCGCCCCGCGACTCCAGGGAGTCGACCAGCCAGCTCCACGCGACCTCGGGGAGCAGCGGGTCGGCGGCGAGGGCGGCGTCGATGTCGGCCTGGATGTAGGCGACCAGGCGGAACACGCCGTTCCAGGCCTCGTCGCCGTCGGGGTCGTGTAGGAGGATCAGCCTGCCGAACGCGTCGCCCTCGGAGTCGGTGGGCACCGCGCCGCTCTCCGGGTGGGTGACCTCCGCTCCGAGCGCATAGGAGAACGGCGCCAACCGTTGCGGAGGACGGATCGGCGCCAGCTCGATTCGGGGGTGCACGGTTGCGGTGCCCATCGCATCGACCGCCGCCCGGAAAGAAGCAGGCTCGCGGGGCGTTCCCCCGGTCGGTGCGGCGCCGTCGCGGATGTCGAGCGGTGTCACGAGGAGCAACCGTAGACGGTGGGCGGCCGGTGCGTGCGGAGGCGCGCCGCCTTGCGCGTTGCGTGCGGTGCGCGTTGCGAAGGGCGCATCTTCCGGGCTCTGACGGTGCATGATGCGCGACGGATGCCGGGTCATGGGCGAGATGCGCGGTTCGTCCGTTTTCGACGCTCGGCAGGGCGCGGGGGCCGGTCGCCTAGGATGAGCGGTGATGAGCACTTACACCCGTCGCCGGTTGACCGATGCCCCGTTCCTGGCCGCCGCCACCGGCGCGACGCCCAGCAGGCGCCCGGTCTGGTTCATGCGTCAGGCCGGTCGATCGCTGCCCGAGTACCGGGAGCTGCGCAAGGGCATCGGCATGCTGGAATCGTGCTTCGACCCGGAACTGGTGTGTGAGATCACCATGCAGCCGATCCGCAGGCACGGTGTCGACGCGGCAATCCTGTTCTCCGACATCGTCGTTCCGCTCAAGGCAGCGGGTATCGACCTCGACATCGTGCCGGGCGTCGGGCCGGTCATCGCCGCCCCGGTGCGCACCGCGGCCGACGTGCGGGCGCTGCCACGGCTGCGGCCCGAAGAGGTCGGCGCGGTCTCCGAAGGCGTACGCCTGCTGACCGCCGCGCTCGGCGACACCCCCCTCATCGGCTTCGCCGGTGCGCCCTTCACCCTCGCGTCCTACCTGGTCGAAGGGGGTCCGAGCAAGCAGCACGAGCGCACCAAGGCGATGATGCACGCCGACCCGCAGACCTGGCACGCGCTGCTCGGCGCGCTCACCGACATCACCATCGCCTTCCTGCAGGCCCAGCTCGCCGCAGGCGTGGACGCCGTCCAGCTGTTCGACTCGTGGGCGGGCGCGCTCTCCCTCGCGGACTACCGCGAATTCGTGCTGCCGCACTCGGAGCGGGTCTTCGCCGAGGTCGCCGACGCCGGGGTGCCGCGCGTCCACTTCGGGGTCGGGACGGGCGAACTGCTCGGCGCCATGGGCGAAGCCGGCGCCGACGTGGTGGGCGTGGACTGGCGGGTGCCGCTGACCGAGGCCGTGCGGCGGGTCGGTGCCGGAAAGGGCTTGCAGGGCAACCTGGATCCGGCGATCCTGTTCGCCGGATTCGACGCGGTCGAGCAGGAGACCCGGCGGATCGCGCGCGAAGCGGACGAGGCGATCACCCTCGGCGCGAGCGGGCACATCTTCAACCTCGGCCACGGCGTGCTGCCGGATACCGATCCGGGCGTACTGACGGCACTGGTCGAGCTGGTGCACTCGCTGTAATCGCGTGGCCGCGGCTATCGGGCCGCCCGCTGTGCGACCCGCGGTCGTGCGGACTGGCATTTTCGTGCAATGCGCTGTCGGAAACGCGATTTTCTGACTGGCAGCGGCTCGATTGCACGAATACGCCAGGACGACGCGCTGTGCCGGGCCGCGTGCCACGCGCCGTTCCGGGTCGGTGCGGCGATCTGCGGCGCGAAGTACTCGTTCGCAGGGCGTATCCGCCCGGCGCCGAGGTGTGCAACCGGGTGGGCGTGCGCGGCGGTGGCGGGACGCGGCTACGGTCGAGGGATGCGGATCGCGGTCATCGGTGGCGGAATCAGTGGGCTCGTCGCGGCGTATCGGTTGCGGCAGCGGCTGGGGGAGGGCGCCGATATCGTCGTGGTCGAGCAAGGGCCTCGGCTCGGTGGCGTGCTGCACACCGGTGAATTGGCCGGGGAACCTTTGGATCTCGGGGCCGAGGCCTTCGTCGGGCGCAGGCCCGAGGTGATCGAGCTGATGGGCGAACTCGGGCTCGACGATCAGCTGGTGCGGCCCGCGGGGAAACGGCCGCTGGTGTGGGCGCAGGGGGTGGCGCATCCGCTGCCGGGACGCACACTGATGGGGATACCGTCCGACGCGGAATCACTGCGCGGGCTGGTCGACGAGGAGACCCTCGAACGGGTCGCCGCCGAGACGCAACGGCCGCTGGCGTGGCCACCCGGTGACGACGTCTCCGTGCACAGCCTGGTGGCCGATCGGTTCGGCGCGCAGGTGGTCGAACGCAGCGTCGACCCGCTGCTGGGCGGCGTCTACGCCGGGATCAGCGCCTCGATCGGCGTCCGGGCCGCCCTGCCGGCGCTGGCCGACGCCCTCGACGGTGGTGCGCCCAGCCTCACCGACGCCGTGCGTCAGGCCATGCCCGCCCCGAGTACCGCGCCGGTCTTCGGCGGACTGCGCGACGGATACGGCACACTGATCGCGGCATTGACCGAGGCGTCGGCAGCGCGCGTCGTCACGACCCTGGCCGCCACCCGGATCGCCGCCGCGCCGCGCGGATGGGTGGTCGATCCGCTCGGGCTCGTCGACGCCGTCGTCCTGGCGACCCCGGCGCCCGTCACCGCCCGTCTCCTGCACTACGTGGCCCCGGAGGCCGCCGCGGCAGCCGGGGAGATCGAGCTGTCGTCCTCGGCGCTGGTCGCGCTGGCGCTGCCCCGCGACACCGTGCTGCCCGACAACTCCGGCATCCTCGTCGCCTCCGGAGAACCCTTGCGCGCCAAGGCGTTCACCCTCTCCAGCCGCAAGTGGCCGCACCTGGCCGAACGGGACGTCGCGCTGGTCCGTGCCTCCTTCGGCCGTTTCGGTGACGATTCCCTGCTGTCCTGGTCCGACGACGACCTCGTCGCCGCCGCCGTCGCCGATCTGTCCACCGTCACCGGCATCCCGATCACCCCCGTCGCCTCGGCCGTCCAACGCTGGCCCGGCGGCCTCCCGCAATACGCCCCCGGCCACACCACCCGCATCGCCACCCTCGAATCCGCCATCGCCCCCCTCGACGGTCTCGCCGTCGCCGGCGCTTACCTCCACGGCGTCGGCGTCCCCGCCTGCGTCGCCACCGGTACCGCCGCCGCCGACCGCATCGCGAAGTCACTGACCTCCCGGGTCGAATGACCGGGGCCGGTGGCCACGGCCTTCGCACCCGGGCGGAACCGGCGGACCTCGGCGAATCCTGCTGATTGCGGAGAGTTCGCGGTGACGGAAAATACGCACGGGCGGACGTAATAGATCGCACGGCCGCCGGACGGGGGAAACCGGCTGTCGCGCCGATACGCTCGGAGGCATGCAGCTCTCGCCCTCGACCGATATCGCGTTGCGGGCCGTCATGCGGCTCGCCGCCGGTGACGACACGAGCGGACGGGTGACGACCGGGATCATCGCCCGGCAGGTCGGCGCGTCGCCGCGGCACACCTCCAAAGCCATCACCCGCTTGGTGGCGATGGGGCTGGTCGAGGCCCAGCGCGGCCGGATGGGCGGACTCACGCTCACCGCCGCCGGCCGTGAGATCGGCGTCGGGACGCTGGTGCGCGAACTCGAGGGTGACCGCGAGATCGTCGACTGCACCGGCGAGCATCCGTGCCCGCTGATCGCGGCCTGCCGGTTGCGGCGGCTGCTGGCCGAGGCGAAGGCGGCGTTCTACGCCGAACTCGACCGCTACGTCGTCGCCGACCTGGTCGCCGGTCCCGCCGGGCGTTTGCTGCAGCTGCTCGCGCGTCCTGGCGCGAGCACCGGCAATACCCAGGAGTGAACTATGACCACATCCGTCCACCGCGGCGCCCCCGAACTCAGCCCGGTCCACGCCGACACCGTCCGCGCGACCCTGCCCCTGATCGGGGCGAACATCGACCGGATCACCGGCGCCTTCTACACCCGGCTGTTCGAGCACCACCCGGCGCTGCGGCGCGACCTGTTCAACCGCGGCAACCAGGCCCAAGGCAGCCAGCAGCGCGCCCTGGCGGCCTCCATCGCCACCTTCGCCGGCTACCTGGTCGACCCCGACCTGCCCCACCCCACCGCCCTGCTCGCCCGGATCGGCCACAAGCACGCCTCGCTCGGCATCACCGCCGACCAGTACCAGGTGGTGCACGACAACCTGTTCGCCGCGATCGTCGAGGTGCTCGGCGCCGAGGTGGTCACCGAACCGGTCGCCGCCGCCTGGGACGCCGTGTACTGGATGATGGCCGACGCGCTCATCGACCTGGAGAAACAGCTCTACGTCGCGGCGGGTGTCGAACCGGGCGCGGTGTTCCGTCAGGTCACGGTGACCGGGCGGACCGACGACGCGGCGGGCACCGCCGTCTTCACCGTCGCGGCCACCGATGCCGGCCGCCCGCTGCCGGAATTCCTGCCCGGACAATACATTTCGGTCGGCGTGCGGCTCGCCGACGGCGCCCGCCAGCTGCGGCAGTACAGCCTGGTCAACGCCCCCGGCGACGGGCTGCTGGAATTCGCCGTCAAGCGGGTTCCGGCGGCGCCGGGCTGCCCGGCCGGTGAGGTGTCGAACCACCTGCACGACACCGTCTTCGCCGGTGCCGAACTGGAGATCACTCTGCCCTTCGGCGATCTCACCGTCGACCTCGACACCGACACCCCGCTGGTGCTGATCTCCGCAGGCATCGGCAGCACCCCGATGGTCGGCGTGCTCGAACACCTCGCCGCCCGCACCCCGGACCGTCCGGTCCAGGTACTGCACGCCGACGCCGTCCCCGGCGCGCATCCGCTGCGCGACCGGATGCGCGTGCTGACCGGCCGCCTGCCGAACGCGAGCCTGGACCTCTGGTACGCCGAGCCCACCCCGGGCGCGCACACCGGCCGACTCGACCTCACCGAGATCGCCCTGGCCCCCGGCGCCGAGGTCTACCTCTGCGGCGCGACCGGCTTCCTCGACACCGCCCGCGCCCAGCTCACGGCCGCGGGCATCCCCGCGGCACGCATCCACGTCGAACAGTTCACGCCCACCGACTGGCAGGCGCTGACCTGCCCGGCCTGAACCCCGGCGTGTCACCGGTCACGGCGGTAGCGATCCGGCATGATCGCCCGCTGTGACCACCAGCGACACACCACCCCAGCGCATCCTCCTCCTCGACCCCGACCTCGGTCCGGTCGAATACCAGGCCGATCGGGTCAGCACCGTCGTCTCGATCTTCGGCCCCGACGAGAACCGGCCGTGGCGAACGGACCGGGCCACCCCACGCTGACCGGCACGACAGTGGCACGATAGGAACCATGGCGCGACTCGATTATCAGGCTCTCAACTCCACCATCCGCTA
This sequence comes from Nocardia sp. NPDC059177, assembly GCF_042755165.1. Taxonomy (NCBI): domain Bacteria; kingdom Bacillati; phylum Actinomycetota; class Actinomycetes; order Mycobacteriales; family Nocardiaceae; genus Nocardia; species Nocardia sp. NPDC059177. Next base: position 13,665 of record NZ_JBHZBX010000011.1, read on the forward strand.
CCTGATGTTCTCGGTGTTCCAGGTCCAGCCGGGCGTACTCGGCGACGACCGCACCGCGGCGATCAAGGAAGCACAGGAGTTCTTCGACGGACTCGCCGACAAGGGCGTGGTGCTGCGCGGCATCTACGACGTGGCAGGCATGCGCGCCGACGCGGACTTCATGCTGTGGACCCACGCCGAGCGCATCGAGGACCTGCAGGCCGTCTACGCCGACTTCCGGCGCACCACCGAGCTCGGCCGGGCCAGCGCGCCGGTGTGGAGCAACGCGGCCATCCACCGGCCCGCCGAGTTCAACAAGAGCCACATCCCGGCCTTCCTCGCCGGCGAGGACCCGGGCAACTACATCTGCGTGTACCCGTTCGTGCGCTCCTACGAGTGGTACCTGCTGCCCGACGAGGAGCGTCGCAAGATGCTCGCCGACCACGGCAAGGAAGCGCGCGGCTACCCGGACGTGCGGGCCAACACGGTGAGCTCGATGGCATTGGGCGACTACGAGTGGATCCTCGCCTTCGAGGCCCCGGAACTGCACCGCATCGTCGACCTCATGCGCGACCTGCGCGCCACCGAGGCACGCCTGCACGTCCGCGAGGAGGTGCCGTTCTTCACCGGCCCCCGCGTCGAGGTCGAACAGCTGGTCGCCTCGCTGCCGTAATTCTGGAGCGCTGGCGCGAACCGCCGCTGCGCGGCGATCCCTCCTCGAGGTCGGGATGTGCGGGGAGGGCGTCAGGCGTCCGGCTCGGCTGGGTGCAGGCGCAGGGCGATGGAGTTGATGCAGTAGCGCTGGTCGGTGGGGGTGGGGTAGCCCTCGCCCTCGAAGACGTGGCCGAGGTGGCTGTGACAGTTCGCGCACAGCACCTCGACCCGGCGCATGCCGAGGGTGTCGTCGGGGCGCAGGATCACCGCGTCGGAGTCGGCGGGGTCGAAGAAGGACGGCCAGCCGCAGTGCGAGTCGAACTTCTCGGTGCTGCGGAACAATTCGGCGTCACAGGCCCGGCAGGTGTACACGCCCTCGGTCTTGGTGTCGGTGTACTCGCCGATGAAGGGGCGCTCGGTGGCCGCCTCGCGCAGGACGGCGTACTCCTGCGGATCCAGTTTCGCCCGCCACTGCTGCGGCGTCAGCTGGATGCGCGGCGTGGGCAACGATGAGCTCATCACTCCACGCTAACGGTTTCGGCCGGTGCGCGCCGCCGTCGACGGCGGCACCGGCCGGAAATCACTTGAGCGCGGGTTCGCGCTCGTCGATCGGTTCCTCCGGCGCGACCGGGTCCTCGTGCTGCGGTGCGGCCGCGCGCGCGGTGACCGGCGCCGTGGTCGCCTGCGGCTCGGGCGCGGTCGACAGCCAGGCCGGGTCGATGCCGAACTGCAGCCTGCCCTCGCGCCGGGCCGCCAGGTAGCGGTCGCCGAGCACACAGCACACCACGACCAGCAGCAGCGCCCAGCCGAAGGTGACCCGCAGGTATTCCAGGTTGCGCCCGATGCTCTGCCAGCGGTCCGACAGCCACTTGTCGTAGGTCATGAACCCGAAGATCGCCAGCCAGGCCGGCCAGTTGCGCAGCACGGAATTGCGCAGCACCACCGACATCAGGAACGGGAACAGCATCATCGAGTAGTACATCTGGCCCAGCGAGAGCAGCAGGAACGACGCGGTCAGCAGCACACCGGAGAACGTGGTGACGAAGAACAGTTCGTCGTGACGGTAGTAGCGCCACAGTAGCCACAGCGAGATCGCGACGATCACCGCCATCAGCCCCTGGACCACCAGCACCAGCCAGTACGGCAGACCGTAGTAGGCCGCGTTGCCGCCGATGGAACTGTTGAAGTAGTCGCGGGTCTCCATCAGGTACGGGAGCACCTCGGTGAAGAACTTCTCCGGATCCGCCGACAACGGCCAGGCGATCGCGGTGAGGGTCAACGGCACCCCGAGCGCGGTGATGAAGACCTTCCACTGGCCGCGCACGGCCGCGAGGAGCAGCAGCGGCGCGAGCGTCGGTTTCACCGCGATACTCAAGCCGAGCGCGACACCCGCCCAGAGATCACGACGTTTCAGCAGCAGATGCAGGAACACCAGCTCGGCCAGCAGCAGGCAGCCGTTGACATTGGTGAAGACCAGCGTGTTGACCACGGTCTCGGAGGCGAACATCGCCAGCAGCAGCGCGGGCGCGGCGATCGAACCGAGGCCGAACTTGAACAGGCGCAGCAGCAGGTACCAGGCCAGCAGGATCGCGACGGCGTTGAGCCCGATGAACAGCCAGCGCGACAGCTCGTACTCGATCACCGCCACCGGCGCGATCAGCAGCGTCCCGCTCGGATAGTAGAGATAGTGCGGGTCGACCGAGGACAGGTCGGCGGTGTAGAGCGGCCTGCCGTTCAGGAACTCGAACGAGGCGTTGTAGACCGGCCGGTAGTCGTCGGTGATGAACCCGTTGATCGCCTTGATGAAGACACGGTTCAGCACCGTCATGACCGCGAACGGCCAGAGTGCGAACTTGATCACCTCGGCGGAGGTGCGAGCGGTACGGGGCTCGAGCTGTCGGAACAACACTGGGGCACGGTACACCGAATCGGGTTGCGATGGTGTCGCCGGACCCGCCCGACGCGCCGCAACGCCAGGGTCACCGCAGGTGATCAGGCCGGGCAGGCACCGCCGTCGGCGGGCAGTTCCGCCTCGGCGAGATAGGCGTTGGCGGCCTGCTGCGCGCACCCGGAATGCGCGAGGACCGGATGACCCCAGCCCTGCCAGGTCATGGTGGCGTGGGTGGCTCCCGCGACGCCGAGCGCTCCGGTCACCGAGGCGGCCGCCCCGCCGACGACCGGGTCGGCGGCACCGGCGAACACCAGCACCGGCAGCTTCAAATCGTCGGGCAGCGGCGGCGCCGGAGACACCGGCCAGGCCGAGCAGACCATCAGGCCCACGGCCGCGGTCGGACCGAATACCGGATATTTGCTCGCCCAGGTCTCGACGAGCTCGCGGGCCTTGTCCGGGGTCGGGGACTGCTGGCTGTCGGTGCACCGGTTGACGAATTCGCCGTCGGAGTTGATCGCCGCGGATTCGCGCACGACCAGCGCGGCGAGCGGACCGCGATCGCCGCGGTCGGCGGCGGCCAGGATGTCGGCCAGGGCGGTGACCCGGTCGGCCTGGTCACCGCGCGGGCTGGACAGGAACCCGGTCAGCGCGGTGGACAGGTCGGCGGCGGAGATGTCACCCAGTTCGCCGGCGTTCGCCTTGGTCATCAGCGCGGTGACGCTCGCGCGCGGATCGGGCCCGAGTGCGCAGTCGGCGGCCTTGCAGCGCTGCGCGAACGCGGTGAGCGCGGCTTCGGCGCCGGTGACCCGCGCCTCCGTCATCGTGGTGGCGTCGGCGCCGACCGGTTCGGGGGCGTCGAGGATGAGCCGGGCCAGGTGATCGCCGTAGCGGCGCGCGTAACTCAGCGCGACCTTGCCGCCGTTGCCGGTGCCGAGCAGGTTGATCTTGTCCACCTGCCACTGCTTGCGCAGCTGCTCGATGTCGTCGGCGGCGTGCGGTGCGTCGAAGGTGCCCTCGTAGGGCTGCAGGAAGTCACGGCAGGCGATGGTGGCGTCCTGGCTGTAGCCGGCCACCGCGCCGACCCGGTCCTCGCTGCCCACCCCGAACTGGCCGAGATCGGTCAGCACCGCGCGCAGCTGGGCGGGCAGGCAGTCGATGGGCTGGGAGGCGCCGATACCGCGCCGGTCCACCGCGACGATCGGCTGGGCGGCCAGCAGCGCGCGGTTGGGGCCGAGCGCGAGCCCGGCCAGCGTCGAGGCCGAGGAGCGGTCCGAGCCGGAGGTCAGCACCAGCGGCGGGGCGTCGGCGGGCGTCTGCGGCAGCCGGGCACGCAGGGCGCCCGCGCGGAAGGTGCCGATGACCGTGCCCGCGTTGTCGATCGGGGTGGAGAACTCGGCGCAGTCCAGCACCAGGCCCACGGGCGCTGGACCGAAGTCGAGCGAACCCAGGGTCGCGGCGGTGCAGTCGCGCCAGGCCAGGTCGGTCTCGGGGACCTCGGCCCTGGCCGGTTCCGGCACCGCGGGCTCCTCGGTCTGCGCGCCGCCACCGGCACCGGGACGTTCGACGGCGACGACGGGCCGATCCGACGGCCCTGCCCCGCATCCCGCGAGCATGATCGACAGTGTCGCGGCCGTCGCCGCGGCCCGAGTCCAGCGCATGGGCTACACACTGCCAGGTTCGGCGCCAGGTTTCATCGACGGGCCCATCGGGCCAGCACAGTGCCGTCCTCGGCGAGGATCAGTTGCTTGCGCGTCATCGGCTGATCGAATCCGGTCGCCGACAGCGAGATTCGCCCGCCCGCGCCGCCGACCAGCACCGGAGACGTGCTCAGGCACAGTTCGTCGACCAGCCCGGCCTCGGCCAGCTGCCCGAACAGATGCGGCCCGCCCTCGCACAGCACCCGTTGCAGGCCACGGTCGGCGAGCACCCGCACCAGCGCCTGCGAGGTGATCGCGGCCTCGCCCGCCACCACCACCTCGGCGCCGGCCTGCCGCAGCGCCTCGACCTGCTCGGTGGCGGCGTGGGCAGTGGTGATGATCAGCGGGGGGGTCTGGGCATCGGTGAACAGCTTGGCCGCCGGGTCGAGCCGGGCGCTCGCGGTGACGACCGCGATCGGTGGTGGGGCACCGTCGGCGCTGCCACCGATCCCGTGCTGGAAATGGGTCCGGCGCCGGTCGGGGTCGGAGTGGGCGCCACCGTAGTTCTCCGCGCGCACGGTGCCCGCGCCGACCACGATCACCTCCGCCAGCTCACGCAACACATGGAACACCCGATGATCGGCCTCGGTGCCCAGCCCCTTCGACACTCCGTCGACCGCGAACGCCCCGTCGATGCTGCTCACGAAGTTGGCCCGCACCCACGGACCGGCCAGCTGGCGTGGATAGGCATAGCTCCTGGCCAGGGCGTCGTCATCGAGGTCTGCGAGCTGGGTCACATTGTGGATACGCTGCATAGGGACCGATGCAACCACGTCCGTACGATTTGTCCATGCAAGAACGCCTCGTCGATCGCCATCCGGAGGTCCCGGCCGACCAGCTCGTCGCCCAGATGGTGCCTCCGCCCATGTTCGACGAGGTCAGCTTCGCCTCCTATATTCCCGACCCCAAGGAGCCGAGCCAGGCGGCCGCGGTCCGCAAGGCCGAGGAATTCGCCGGTCAGGTCGCCAAGATCCACAAGGCCTCCTCGAAGAAGAGCCTGTTCGGCAAGAAGAAGGCCGTCTCCGGCGCCGGCCTGTACCTCGACGGCGGCTTCGGTGTCGGCAAGACCCACCTGCTCGCCTCGATCTTCCACAGCGCGCCAGCGCCCAAGTCGTTCGGCACCTTCGGCGAGCTGACCAACCTGGTCGGCGCGCTGGGCTTCGTCAACGCCGTCCAACGGCTCTCGGCCAACAGCCTGCTGTGCATCGACGAATTCGAGCTCGACGATCCGGGCGACACCACCATGGTCTCGCGCCTGCTCACCGAACTCTCCGCCGCGGGTGTGTCGATCGCCGCCACCTCCAACACCCTGCCCAGCCAGCTCGGTGAAGGCCGTTTCGCCGCACAGGATTTCCTGCGCGAGATCAAGAAACTCGGTTCCATCTTCGAGCCGGTGCGCGTCGACGGCCCCGACTACCGGCACCGTGACCTGCCGCCCGCGCCCGAGCCGACCTCGCCCGAGGTGCTCAGCGAACGTGCCGCCGCCACCCCGGGCTCCACCCTCGACGACTACGACTCGCTGCTGAAGCACCTGAGCACGCTGCATCCGTCCAAGTACGGCGCGCTGATCAACGGCGTGTCCTCGGTGTTCGTCTCCGGCGTGCACCCGGTGACCGACCAGGCGGTCGCGCTGCGCATCGTCGTGCTGGCCGACCGCCTCTACGACGCGAGCATCCCGGTGACGGTCTCCGGCGCCAAGCTCGACGAGATCTTCTCCCAGGAGATGCTCGACGGCGGCTACCGCAAGAAGTACCTGCGCGCGATCTCGCGGCTGCTGGCGCTGTCGCGCTTCGAGGCCGCCGCCGCGTAGCCCGCGCGGGGCGGGTGTAGCTTCTCGGTCATGCTGACTGTGACCTGTGGGCGTGCCGTGCGCGCGAGCTTGACCGTCGCGACCGCGGTGGCCGTGCTGCTGGGCCCCGTGGCCGGTCAGGCAGTCGCCGCGCCTGCGCCGGCGAACGAGACCACCGCGGTCGAGCGGTCACTGGGTCTGTCGGGCGTGCCGAACGCCAGGGACGCCGGCGGCTACCGGACCACCGACGGTCACTGGGTCCGCACCGGGCTCGTCTTCCGCTCCGGCGCGCTGGACAAGGCCACCCCCGAGGACCTGGCCCGGCTCAGCGCCCTCGGCGTCACCGTCGTCGACGATCTGCGCACCGCCTACGAACGGTCGCTGGCCGCCGACAAGGTGCCCGCGGGCGCGACAGTGCACGCGCACGACGTGATCGGGCAGGCACCGCCGCTGATCCTGGCCGGCGCGCTGTTCGGTGGGGAGGGTATGTACCGCGCGTTCATCACCGCGCCCGGCGCGAACCAGGCCTTCGCGGCCGTGCTGCGGGCCGTCGTCGCCGCCGACGGCGGGGTGCTCTACCACTGCAGCGCGGGCAAGGACCGCACCGGCTGGACCTCCGCGGTGCTGCTGACCCTGCTCGGTGTCGACCGCGCCACCGTCACCGCCGACTACCTGCTGTCCAACACCTACCGCAACGCCGCCCCCGGCGATCCGCTCAACGGCGTGCAGGCCGAATGGCTGGACGCGGCCTTCGACCAGGTGAACCAGTCCTACGGCAGCTTCGACGCCTACGTGCGCCAGGGCATCGGCCTGTCCGACGAGGAGATCAGCGCGCTGCGTACCGCGATGCTGCGCTGAACAGCTGCGGTCAGAACACCTGCTCGAACACGAAGTCGTCGTGCAGCTGGTTGCCGACGGTGAACGTCTTCGTACCCACCCGCGCGAAACCGTGCTTGGTGTAGAACTTCTGCGCGCGTTCGTTGGCCTGGTTGACCCCCAGCCACACTGCCACGGCCCCGGCCTCCCGGGCGGTCGTCACGGTCGCGGCCATCAGCGCGGCGGCGACCCCGCTGCCGTGATGGCCGGGCAGCACATACATCTTGCTCAGTTCCACCACCGCGCCCGCGGTGACCACCGCGTCCACCTCCGGGTCCGCCGGACGGCCGGCGACGAGCATGGCGTAACCGACGATCTCGGCGCCCTCGACCGCCTTGAGGACCGTGCGGTCCGGGTCCGACAGGTACTCGCCGAACCGTTCCCCGGAGAGCATCTGCTCGAGGAAGATCGCGATGTCGCCCTGCGTCGCCTCCGGCGGGCAGGCCAGCGGAAAGGTCGCCGCGGCGACATCGCTGAGCGCCTCGGCGTCCCAGAGCCCGGCCCGATCGACGACGACGGAACTGTTGGTCATCAATCCAGTACAGCACGGGTCGAGTAATCTCTCGGCCATGACGAGCGGTAGCCGCATCGGGATCGTCGGTGCGGGAGTGGCGGGTTTGGCCTGCGCGAAGGTTTTGAGCCAGGCGGGTTTCCCGGTCGAGGTATTCGACCGGGCCCCTGATGTCGGCGGTGTGTGGAGTGCCACCCGTCGCTATCCGGGGTTGCGCGCGCACAACAGCAAGTACACCAACCACTTCAGCGACCTCCCCATGCCGGAGGACTATCCGCGGTGGCCCGACGGGCAGCAGATGCAGGCCTACCTGGCCGGCTACGCGCAGCACTTCGGGCTCACCGGCACGCTGCGGCTGAACACCGAGGTGGTCGCCGCCGACCCGGTCGACAGCGGCTGGCTGCTCGAGATCCGCGACGAGATGGGCGTGCACCGCACCTCCTGCGATCACCTCGTCGTCGCCAACGGTGTGTACAGCGACCCGGTCATGCCGTCGCTGCCCGGTGAGGCGGCCTTCCGCAAGGCGGGTGGACGGCTGTGCCATGTCTCGCAGTTCCACGATGTGGAGCAGGCGCGCGACCGGTCCGTGGTCGTCATCGGGTACGGCAAGTCGGCCTGGGACGTCGCCGAGGCCGTCAGCCAGGTCGCCGACGAGACCAGCGTGGTCGCGCGCAGGCTCACCTGGAAGATGCCGCGCACCTTCGGCGCCGGGATCGACTACGAACGACTACTGCTGACCCGCGCGGGCGAGGCACACTTCCGCTCCCGGGTCCCGCACCGCGCCGAACGCCTGCTCGACTGGCTCGCGCTGCGCGAGACCCACATGGACCTGCTGCAGGAACGGGTGACCCGCAAACTGCGGCTGCGCGAGCTCGGCCTGCTGCCTGCCGGGTCGATCGCCGATATCGCCACCAGCAGCGCGAGCCTGGCCACCGACGGCTTCATCGACCAGGTCGAGGCGGGCCGGATCACGGTCAGCCGCGATGCCGAGGTCACCGAGCTGATCGGCAGCAAGCACGGACCCGCGGTCCGGCTGTCCGACGGGACCGTGAAGCTGGCCGAGGTCGTCGTGTGCGCGACCGGATACCGGCAGGAGGTGCCGTTCCTGACCCCGTTCGTGCGGCGCGCCCTCACCGACGACGCCGGCGATTTCCGGCTCTTCCGCCACATCCTGCCCGTCGACGTGCCCAACCTGACCTTCGCCGGCTACAACAGCTCGAACCTGAGCGCGCTCGGCGCCGAGGTCGGCGCGCACTGGATCGCCGGCCTGCTCACCGGCAAGTTCGTGCCGCCGATGCCGGAGCTGATGAACTCCGAGATCGACGAGCAACTGGCCTGGTCCAACGAGCGCACCGAAGGACACCACGCGCACGGTGCGTCGGTCGGGCCGTTCTCGCTGGCCGCGCTCGACGAGATGCTCGAGGATCTGGGCACCTCGCTGTCCTGGGCGACCAGGGTGGGCCAGTGGCTGCGCCCGGTGCGGCCTGCCTCCTACCGGGGGGTGCTGCGTGGTCCGGTCGTCGCCGTGCCCGCGGCGCCCGCGGCGGCAGCCGTCGCCGAGGGATAGCGACACGCCGGACCGTCGTCGCCCGACGCCGCGCGGCGATACCGGCAATGGTGATAATCCTCGCGTGGATGCGCTGGATCTGAACTTGTTGCTCGCCTTGGACGCGCTGCTCGACACCAACAGCGTGACCGAGGCCGCCCGGCGTCTGGAAACCTCCACCTCGGCGATGAGCCGCACCCTGACCCGGCTGCGGACGGTGCTCGACGATCCGCTGCTGGTGCGCTCGGGCCGGTCGCTGGTGCCGACGCCGCGCGCGCTGGAGTTGCGCCACGACGTCGCCCATCTGGTCGAGCAGGCACGCGCGCTGCTCACCGCGCGCGAGAGCGGTGGATCCGGCCGGAGCCGGGATTTCGTTGTCCGCGTGGGGGATTCGGTGTCGGCGCGGCTGTCCGGGCCGCTGCTGGCCGCGGTGCGCGCCGAACTGCCCGGGGCGAGTGTGCGGTTCCTCGCCGCCGATCCCGGCGACGGCTCGGTGGCGCTGCGCGACGGCCGGGTCGACATCGAAGTCGGCATGCTCGGCCGTACCGACCCGGAAACGGTGGTCACCCGCCTGTTCGCCGACCGCTGGATCGGCGTGGCCGCCGCACACCACCGATTCGCCGCCGACCGCCCCACCGTGGCCGCCTACGCCTCGGCGCCCCACCTCGAGGTCTCACCCACCGGCCGCACGCACAGCCCGATCGACGACCGCCTGGCCCTGCACGGGCGCACCCGGCGCGTGGTCGCCACCGTCCCCGACCTGTCGACCGCGCTGTTCACCGTCTCGACCACCGAATTGGTCTGCCCCGCACCGGAACTGCTCTCCGCCCCCGCCCGCACCGCCCTCGGCCTGGCGATGTTCGACATCCCCCTCCCGCTCCCCGCCCCCGTCGTCGCGATGGCCTGGCACCCGCGCAACACCGCCGACGCGGGCCACCGAGCACTCCGCGACCTCGTCGCCGCCGTCCTCGACGATTCCCGCCACCCCGCCACCGCCCACACCGCCGTGCGGCCCGAAGCAGCCAGCGCCTAGCGGGTCTCGGCCTGCGCCCAGTCGGCGTTGGTTGCGCCTTGCCGGAGTTGGCCAGCGCTCGTCGGCCATGGCCTGCCCATTGCCAGCCTAGGCCTGCGCGTCGTCGGTATCGGCGGGGGCCTGCGTATTGCCGAGTTTGGTTTGCGCCGAGTTCCTGGTGATCGTGGCGGTCACCGGCGTGATCGAAGGCGACATCGCCCCAGGTGGCCAGCGGCGATGGTGTGCGCTTTGTCGACGTTGGTCTGCGTGTCGTGGGCGTTGGCCTGCGTATCGCGGGGTTGGCCTGCGTTTTGCCGGCGTCGGCCTGCGCGTGATCGGCGTTTGGCCTATGCCTGGCCGGTTTTGGCCTGCGCCCGGTCGGCCTTGGTCGGTCCGCCGCCTAGCCGACCTCGGGCGTCGGTGGGCCGAACACGTCGCGCCGGCCCGGCGGCAGACCTGACGACCGCTTCAATTCGTCGAGCATGGCTTGCAGTTTGTCGACGTGGGCTCGCTCGATGTCGAAGGCCCGGAACGTGCCTGTCACGGTGATGCCCGCGGCGTCGGTCGCTGTCGGCGGTGCCGGATCGGTCGGCCCCGGGGCTTCCCGGTCTCGGGGGAGGCCGATGGTCGGCGGGTCGTATTCCGCGGCGGTGGTGGACTCGGCCGGGTCGCCGAGCGGAGCGTAGGAATCTGGAGGTGTCCGGCTGTCGAACCTGTCGGCCGTCGTCTCGGCGGGATTCGCCGCGGCGCCGGTTGTCGCGGAGATCGCCGGAGTTTCGGGGGCAGGGCTGAATCCCGGATCGGCCGACCCGGTGAATCCTGTGGGCGGGGAATAGCCGGTCGACGGGGCGCGGTTCTTGGGCGGAGCCAGGCGAGCGGGCACGGTGGAGTCGACGGGTGTGGGCCGGGCGGGATCGAAGGCGCCCGCCGTGTCGCCGTAGGCCGCGCTGGGCGCCGTCATCCCGGAGCGAGCGTTGGCCCCACTCGGTTCGTCGGTGCTCGACGGGCTGTGGAACGGATCCTTGGGCTGCTCCTCGGTGGCCGATGGGCCGTGGAGCGGGAACCCGGGCACCGAAGCCGCGTCGCCGGGCGCGGACTGCGCGCTCGTTTCGTAGGACACGGCGGAGAACGGCGTCGGCGAACCATGGATCAGTGCGCCGGGAGTCGTTGCCGCGTCGGGGCCCGCAGCGCCGGATTCAGGGCCCGCTACACCGGATGCCGTCACGTCGTTCAGGTCCGCTGCGTGCGCGGCCTGGGAACCGGTCGGACCCGACATCCGAGGTGCGCCGTGATCCGAGAAATGCGTAGTCGAACTGAGCGCAGGCAATCGGTCCAAGGGCCCGGCAGCCGACGAGGCGTTCGGCTCGGGGACCGTGGTGGCGGTCGCCGTATCGAACGGGCTCGAGAGCCGGGGTCCGCTCCCCGCGGCGGGTCCGCTCGACAGCGGCGCCGGCGAACTCGGGGCCGAGGCGCCCGGTGACGTCGTGTGGGGTGCGCCGGAGTCGGTGGGTGCGGTGGCGAACGGTGCTGTGGTGCTGGGGGCTGACGCACCCGGTGTCGCTGACTCGTCGGTACTCGACTGGAACGGTGCGTCCGTGGGCGCTGTCGCAGGGGCCGACAGCCGGGGCACGGTGGTTTCGGTGCGCGACGTCGCTGTGGTCTCGACGGGCGCGACCGATTGGTGTGCGCCGGTGGGCACGGCCGAGAACGGCGCTGTGCTGTTGGGTGCCGAGGAAGTCGTCGGCGCTGCGGAATTCGTCGCCGGCATCGAATGCGGCGGCGTCGCGGCGGCGGGTGCTGCGGTGTCGGTGGGCACGGCCGGGAACGGTGCTGTGCTGTCGGGTGTCGAGGAGGGCGTCGGCGCTGCGGAATTCGTCGCCGAAGTCGAGTGTGGCGGGGTCGAGGCGGCGGGTGGTGGGGTGTCGGTGCTCGCGGCGGTGAAACGGTCGCGTGGCATGAAGTCGTCGAAGAGGGAGTCCAGGCGTCGGGGGGCGTCGGTGGTGAAGCCGTTGCGGGCGTGGCCGTTTCGCGGTGGCTCCGGCGTGGTCGGGTCGTCGCCGAAGGTCCAGTGGAGACCGCCGGGGGTGGACGGCGCGTCAGGGTGGTCGAAACCGTCGACCGGGGATCCGTTGTGGGCTGGATCGGTGTGGTCGCCCGCGGTCAGGCCGGCGAGGCGACGGTGCTGCGGATTGTCGCCGGTGACCTCGGACGCTGCGGCGGCCTGGTCGCGGTGGTCCTCGGGCACCGAGCGGGTGCCGTCGACGGACGGCCGCTCCGCGCCACCGGCGGACAACCTCTCCGGTGGCGCGGGCTGCCCGGCGGATCGGGCCGGGATGCTCTCGGCGGGTCTGCCCACCGGCCGCGCCCGTTCGATTCCGCGGTCGGCCGGGGAACTCGCCGGCGCGGCGACTTCGGTGGATTCCACCGAGAAGCGGCTGAAGCCATCGGTATTCGCCTCGGTGACCCCGCCGATCACCGTCGCGCCGGTGTCGGTGTCCCGGATGACGGGACGATCGTCGGACGTACTCGAACCCTCGGTCGCCGTGCCGGTATCCAGAGTGCGGTTGAGCGCGGAGAACGAGACCGCACGACCCGGAGCGACGGATCCGGCGCCGTTGGATTCCGTGCCTCTGGTGACGCCGTCGTCCGGCAAACGTTGCGGGGCTTGCCCTCCCACGGCTTCGATCACGGTGTCGTCGCTGAGCGTGCCGCGCGCAGTGCCAGTGTCCGGCAAACGTTGCGGGGCTAGCCGTTCCACCGCTTCGACCACGGTGTCGTCGCTCAACGTGCTACGCGCAGTGCCGCGCCCGGGTACCGCGATCTGGTCGGCGTCACGCGGACGCTCGATGGTCGTCCCCACGCCGGCCGCCACCCCACGGGGAGTGCTCGCGGCCTGGTCGTCGCCCGTCGCCCGGCGATCGGAATCCTGTCGTTCGACGGGACCGGCTGTCTCCTCGGGATCGCCGGCTCGATGACCCGCCGAGCGGGCCCCGCCGCCCAGACCGGTGGAAGGCTGTGGGGCCGAGTCGCTCTCGCGCTCCACGATCGCCACCGCCGAACGGTTCTCGACCTGCCCGGCCGGATCGAGTGTCGCCCGCGGCACCGGGGTGACGGTGATCGGCCAGGTCGGATCACCGAGGTGGTCGGTGGCGCTGCGCAGCGGGGAGTTGCGGCGCTCCAGCGGCGGCCGGGCGCCGTCGATATTGCGGAAGGGGTGCGGCGTCGCCGGTGTGGCGGCAACCTCGGCGGCCCGCTCGGCGGCTTCGGCGGCCTCCCGCACCTCCCGGCGGCTGCGCGTTCGGCCGGCCGGTCCGGGGGTGGGCTCGGGATCGCCGCCGTCGAGCGCGTCGAGCCGGGAACTCAACCGCGAAATGTCCTGTGACGCATGGAATGCCCACGACTCGAGCCGGCGGATGCGGGTCTGGTCGGGCACATCGTCGTCACTCGGGAAAGGGGGAACCTCCTGCTGGACGCGGGCAGCGACCACATCGAGCTTCTCGCTGACCTCACGCAAGGCCGCGGCGATACTCGCCAGCATCGAGCCGATGGTTTCGTCGTGCTCAGCGTGATTCATGCACACCCTACTTCCCGTGGTAGGCGAGCGGGCCCGCCTCGGCCGCAGCGATCATATCCACCGGTGCCGTCGCGTGCGTCGCGGCGGCGTCGTTGCACCGTTATCGATGGCACGCCGAAACGTTTCCGGATCGGGACCAACCGGACGCGCAACAGGCCCGGTCTGTGTATCGAAATGATCAAGATCTCGGGGACGTTCCGCGACGTCGGCACAATGAAATAGCTTGATATACAGGTCAAGTGACGTGTGTGATCTCGATCACCGATCGGCGACGCACCCGAGCGCGGGTCAAGGGGGCTGGCGGGGTGTCGGATGCTGCGGGAACCTGGTGTCCAGGGTGCGGGCGCGAGGCCCCTGGTGAGGGAGTGATGGTGTGAGAACGACGCGGCGCGGCGACAGCCAGGTGGTGTGCGGACGGCGAGCTCTGCTCGATGAGCTCGGCATCTCCGAGGGTGGCAGGCGCGCGACTCCCGAACGCACCGGCTACGGCTGCGGATGTCCGGAATGTGTAGCGGCGCAGTGGAATACCCAGCGGCTCGAGCACTGGATCTGTGGCCGGCTCACGGCTGCAGGCGCCGAGGAAGCCGAAGTGGACACCCGCGTCGATGACATCCCCGTCGACATCTACTGGCGTCGCGGTGACCGCCGCTGTGTCGTCGAGGTGCACAGCGGGCCCCTCGACATCACCGCCGCTCGCGAACACCGGAAACGGCTCCAGGCCGCAGGTATCGACGACGTGCTGTGGGTGTGCCCGCAGGGCTACTGGGTGCCACTGGTCCCCGCCGTCGGCATCGCCGACTTCGCACCGGCGGCCGGCGACTATCGCATCGACCAGGGCATGCTCGCCGCGGGCGAGTCGGGCTTCGCCGCCCCCGTGCGGGCGAGTGGGGAATTGCGTGACTTCCTGCAGGGCTGGGTGACCGGCGAAATCCATTGGGGTCACGCGGATCTGCGGACAGGAGGGTGGGCCGAGGTGGGCACTTGGGAACGGCATACCGCGGCACAGGCCGCGATGATCGAGCGTCAGCGCAACGAGCTGCGCGATCAGCGGGTGGAGCTGGCCGTCTCGCGTCAGGCCGTGCGGGAGAAGCAGAAGCTGGTGACGCGCCTGCACAACCGGATCGACCGGGCCGGGGTGAACGCCGACGCCGAGGCCATCACCCTGGCCGGGGTGCGCAGCGAACTGGTCGCCCAGCAGCGCATCGCGGCCGGTCTGCGCGCGACGATCGGGCGGATGGATCGCACGATCAATCAGTGGCAGTGGCTCACCTGCTGCGCCATGCTGCTCACCCTCACCCTCGTGGTCGGCGCGGCGGTCCTGCGCTGAGCCGCATCGGCAGCCGTTCCCAGCGCCAGTCGTTGCGCAGCACCAGCGCGGCCAGGTCGAGCAGGTCGAGGCCGGTGTCGGCGCACAGCGCGGCGAGCGCGGCGCGGTCGTAGGGCGCCTGCGCCAGCTCCCCGGCCACACGTGCCTGGATCGCGGGGTCGGTGGGCCGGGCGCGCAGCTGGGCCGGGCCGAGCGCGCTGCCGGTCCAGGTGAGCAGGCCCCAGCCGTGCTCGTCGGCGTAGGCGCGGGCGAGCTCGCTCTGGATCCGGGTGTGGTGGAAGGCTATTCGGCCCAGCGGCACCACGTCGACGAGGACGGCGCGGCCGTCGGTGAGCCGGGCGGCGACGGTCGGGTAGTGCGCGTGATCCGCGCCGTCGAGGTGATAGGTGAGCGCGGCCGGCTCCTCCTGGAAGGCGGCGACCGCGGGGGCGGCGTCGAGGGTGCGCAGCAGGCGCGCGGCCAGGGCGGAATCGTAGGCGATGTCGCGACCGGCCTTGGCCAGGTAGAACCGGCCGCGGCCGTCGTCGTCGCTGTCGGCGACGCGCGCCGACTGCGTGGGCAGGGGTGCCGGGGTGCCGGCGGGCCACTCGACGTCGGCGAGCAGGGCCTCCAGGTCGTCGGTGTCGTCGTCGGGGGCGTGCAGTTTGGCCAGGATGCTGGCGGTCTTCTTCTGCCAGCCCAGGATTCGCTGCATCACGTAGCCGGCGACGCGTTTGGCGTCGGTCTGGTCGTGACCGGCCAGGCGCAGCTTCAGATACGACCATTCCATCGCGACCAGATCGGTGTCGGTGGCATAGGTTTCGGCCAGCAGCGCGCGGGTCAGGCGGTGGTCGCCGGCCTCGCGCGGGTAGCGGTGCGCGAAGATCGCCGCCGAGCGATGCCCGGAGCGGCCCGCCTCGCGCAGGATCTGGCCGATCGCCTTGGTGTAGAGCTGACGGACGCGGTCGCGGGCCAGGTCGTAGCGGGCGCCGATGCGGGTGAGCGTTTCCGGGCGTTGCCCGCCGATGCCGAGGCGCAGGGCCACGATCCGCGCGTCGCGGGGCGCGCGTTCGGCATGGTCGGTGAGCAGTTCACCGACCAGCTCGTCGAGCTCTTCCAGCTCGAACGAGACGTCGGCGGCGATATCGTGGCCGACCTCGCTCGCGGTGCTCACAGTGCAACCTCCCTCGCTCGCCTCGGGCCAGCGTAGCGGGGGATACCGACAACTCAGGCGTCAGAGCGAGGTCAGGTACTCGCTGTAGAACAGGCACAGGCCGGTGGCCGAGGCGATTCCGGCCAGCACCCAGAACCGGATGATGACCGCCGTCTCCGGCCAGTTGTTGAGTTCGAAGTGGTGGTGGAACGGCGCCATCCGGAACAACCGGGTGTGGGTGGTCCGGAAGACGACGATCTGCAGCACCACCGACATGGCCTCGGCGACGAACAACCCGCCGAGCACGACCGCGAGCAGCTCGGTGTGGCTGGTGATCGACAGCCCGGCGAGCAGACCGCCCAGGCCGAGCGAACCGGTGTCGCCCATGAAAATCTTGGCCGGCGCGGCGTTCCACCAGAGGAATCCGATACACGCGGCCGCGCCCACGGCACTGATCATGGCCAGGTCCAGCGGGTCGCGCACGGTGTAGCAGGCGCGCCCGGGGCTGATCTCGCACGAGTTGTCGTACTGCCACAGCGTGATCACCACGTACGCGCCGAGGGTCAGGCTCATCGAGCCTGCGGCCAGGCCGTCGAGGCCGTCGGTGATGTTGACCGCGTTCGACCAGGCCACCACCAGCAAGACGATGAACGCGACGAAGAACAGCGCGGTGAAGGAGATGGTGCTGATGTCGCGGACGTAGGAGAGGTTGCGGCTGGCCGGGGTGAGCCCGGTGGCGCCGGGGAAGCGCAGCACGAGCACCGCGAACACCACCGCGGCGCTGATCTGGCCGAGGTACTTGCCCGCCGCGGTCAGTCCGAGATTGCGGTGTTTGCGCAGCTTGATCGAGTCGTCGAGGAACCCGACCACGCCCAGAGCGGAGGCCAGCAGCAGCACCAGGATCCCCGACGCGCTCGGCCCCGGCGCGTCCCACAGCAACCCGATCAGGTGCGATCCCAGATACCCGGACCAAACCCCGGCCCCGATGGCCAGCCCGCCCATCGTCGGCGTCCCGCGCTTGGTGTGATGGCTGGCCGGCCCGTCGATCCGGATCTCCTGCCCGAATCCCCGGCGCGCGAATATCCGGATCAGGACCGGGGTGAGCGTGATGGTGACGACGAGTGCGATCCCCGCCGCCAACAGGATCTGCCGCAATTGCTCGCCCCTCCACGTGGCCGGTCCGCGCCACCTCGACCCGCCCGGCGACGCCGAGTGCCGATCCTAGGGGAGCCCAGCCGGAATCCACCCGGCGAGTGACCTGCATTACATCCGAGACGGCGTGGTCACCGCCGGACAGTCGGCGCGACGGCCGCGCGCAGCGTGCCCGCGGGTGGCTTGCGCAGCGCGCGGTCGAGTTCGGCGAGCGGGATCGGCGCACCGACGACGTCCTGCCAGGGATGGCGATCGAGGGTGCGGCGCAGGAAGTCCACCGCGCGGTGCAGGTGCCGCGGCTCGTAGTTGTGCACGCCGGTGATGGTCAGCCAGCGTCGCTTGCGCGAACTGCTGCTCGCCGGCCGGGTGGAGCGCCGTGGTCGCACCACGATCGTGGCCCGGCCCAAGATCAGGCAGCCGCTCGCCATGGGCTCCTATACCGAGGCGGCCAAGGCGCAGGGTTTGTCCGCCGGCCGCATTCTGGTCGGCTGGACCGACCTGGTCGCCGACGAAGCCCTGTCCGCGACCTTGGCCGTCGAGGTCGGCGCACCGATCGTCCAGCTGGAGCGAGTGCTGACCACCGACGGTGTCGACGTCGGCCTGGAGACCACCAAGCTCCCGGCCGATCGCTATCCGGGGCTGGCCGGGTCCTTCGACTACCGCGATTCGCTGTACGCCGAAATCCGCAGCCGCGGAATCGTGTTCACCCGCACCGTCGACACGATCGAGACCGCGCTGCCCGACGCCCGCGAGTCGGCATTGCTGACCGTGGACGCCCGCACACCGATGTTCCTGCTGAACCGGGTCTCCTACGACCAGGACGGAATTCCGATCGAGCAGCGCCGTTCGCTGTACCGCGGCGACCGGATGACCTTCACCGCGATCATGCACGCCGATCAGCAGGCGGCGATGTGAGCCCGGGGGAAGACCAAGCTCTATGCCAGTGAGGCTATCGGGCAGGTCTGGTGATCACGCTGTTGACCCCCGTGGGAAGCACCTTTCGGCTCAGCTGCCCGGACTCGTCAACCGCGAGCATGACCCGTTCCTCGTAGTTGAGCCAGGCGACAAGGGCCCACATCGGCAGCCAGAGCCCGCAGGAGACAATGGAGAGGATCAGGTGGAGGATGTGGTTGGGCTTGTTGCCAAGTATGACTACCGCGTTGACCTCACCCCTGTACTCCAGCCTCGCACCGGCCCCGACCTCGTTTGCAATGGCTGTGTCAAGCTTGTTGCGATAGTCGTCCACCTGGGGGCTATCGCGTGACCCCGCCCGGCCGTTTCAACGCCAATGGGCGAGGCCCTACGCGGAGCTGACGATCGCCTTCAGGGCGGCAGCGTTGGAGCGTTTTGGCATGAAACCAAGAAAGGCCCCCTCGAAAGGGGGCCTGACTTGTGGTGCGCGATACTGGGATTGAACCAGTGACCTCTTCCGTGTCAGGGAAGCGCTCTCCCGCTGAGCTAATCGCGCGAGGTGGAGACGGGAATCGAACCCGTGTGCACGGCTTTGCAGGCCGTTGCCTCACCACTCGGCCACTCCACCGCGCAAAGGAGGATTGGCATAATGCCTTACCTACCTCTCGAGCGGATGACGGGATTCGAACCCGCGACCCTCACCTTGGCAAGGTGATGCGCTACCAGCTGCGCTACATCCGCATTCACACTTCCGGAGGCTGTCGGCCTGGCGGCTTCGCTGTCCTCCGTGGTGCGAGGAGAACATTAGCCGACGTTCGGCGCAGACTACAAATCGCCTGGTAGACGTGCCTGATTGTGAATTACAAGCATGTCGTTCAGGCAGGCTTGGGGGAGTGTTCATGCCCCGCGTGCACGGGGAAAGATTCCACACCACCACATGGTGCAACGTAGATATGCGCATCTATCAATGTCATGGCTTCGCCTGCGGGCTGCTCTCGCGCGCGTGCGTACGTGTGCGAAGAACGGGCAAGGATCCCGAACCTCCCGTTCACAAGGCGATTTGGTGTCACCGGGGTACCCCGTGCTAATGTTCCATCTCGTTCGAGAGGCCCACCGAAGCCCCTCGAAACGAGAGCACGGTCCCATAGCTCAGCGGGAGAGCGTCCGCCTCACACGCGGAAGGTCGCTGGTTCGAAACCAGCTGGGACCACGCACAATGGCTGGTCAGACATGGTTTTCATGTCGGGCCGGCCATTTTTGTTTGTCTGGATGCGCCTGCCCCTCGTGAATCTGAATCGATGCTTGCGGGAATATTGCGGGATCGCCATGTGGTGATGGAACGCACCGCGCCGTCGCACCGAAAAGGTTGGTCATAGCCCCAGTACGGCCGCCGTGTTGCCGCGCCATGCCGGTGGACCGGAGATCAGTTAGCTGGAAGTGTGCTGTGTGTACTGTTTGCGCGTCCTGGTCGACAGAGACGAGCGGTGGCCGTTCGTCTCATGAGGGTCGGAGGTTTGCGCACACATGGTTCGGCACAGCTCGGTTCCGCGTCCGGTGGTACTCACGCCCGGCGTCGCGACATCGCATTTCCGTCCCGTGCTGCTCGACGCATCGAGCCCGGAAGGACTGCGTGACCTGGCGGCGCTGGCAGCGTCGGGTGCGGTCGGTGCCGTGCACGACACGATCGAGGATCAGCTCGACGAACTGATCCGCTGCGAGGACCCCGCGGTCGCGCATTCGGCGGGCTCGCTGGCAGCGGCCCGGCACCGGATCTGCGGCGATACTCCGCTGTGGCAGTGGGGGACGTGGGTGTTCTATCCGTGGAACGGCCGGCTGGTGCATGTGCTGGCGCGCGAGGGATTCCAGCGGGTGCGGACCGACCGCAATCGCAACAAGATCGACCGGTCGCAGCAGCGCGACCTGCGCCGACGGCGGATCGGTGTGGTCGGGCTGTCGGTGGGCAACAGCGCGGCGGTGACGTTGGCGATGGAAGGGGTCGGCGGATCGTTCCGGTTGGCCGACTTCGACACCGTCGGGTTGTCGAATCTGAACCGGCTGCGGGCCGGGGTGGGTGAGCTCGGGGTTGCCAAGGCTGTGCTGGCGGCGCGGCAGATGTTCGAGATCGACCCCTATCTCGACATCGAAGTGTTCCCGGACGGGTTGACCGAGGAGTCGATCGGGCCGTTCTTCGATGGTGTGGGCGGCGACCGGCCGCTGGATCTGCTGGTGGAGGAATGCGACACCGTCTGGGCGAAAGTCGCCGCCCGGGAGTACGCGCGGCGCCGAGGCGTCCCGGTACTGATGGACGCCAACGATCGTGGCCTGCTGGATGTGGAGCGGTTCGATCACGAACCCCATCGCCCGCTGTTCCACGGCCGCACCGGCGGGTCGACCTCGTCGGATGTCGCGCGGATGAACCGGGGCGAACTGCTGACGTTCCTGCTGGCAGTGGTCGACGAACCGCGGCTGAGCCCGGCGATGCGCGACGCTGTCGGCGAGATCGGCCGGAGCCTGTCGAGCTGGCCGCAACTCGCCTCCGGGGTGATGCTCGGCGGCGCCTTGGTAGCGGACACAGCTCGCCGCATACTGCTCGGCGCGCCGATACCGTCGGGCCGGACCTATATCGACCTCGACGAACTCATACCCGCGGTAAGTCCATTGACGGCACCGGAATTCGCGCGGGTGATGGAGGCAGTCCGATGACGATCGACCTGCGCACTGTGGAACTGGCCGGCGCCCGGCTGCGCTTGCGCGATCTGCGCGCCGGTGACCTGGGCACCTATCAGCGGATCTTCACCGACCCGCGGCTGACCCGGTACATGGGCACCGACAGCATGGGCGTCGCGGCGGCCGCGGCGGCGTTCGACGCCGCCCTGTGCGCGCGCGGCGAGAGCCCGCGACGCAAATACACACTGGCGATCACGGCACCGGACGCGGACACCATGGTCGGCACCATCAGCCTGCTGGTCGAGGATTTCGGCAGCAACGCGATGATCGGCGGCCTGGTGGTGGTGCCGGAGGGGGCACTGCGTGCGGGTGGCATCGAGGCGGGACGGCTGCTGGCGGCATTCGCCTTCGGGCCGCTCGGGATTCACCGGGTCTGGGCGGGGCACCGGCACGACCATCCGGTGATGGACACCGTGATGGCAGGTGTCGGCTTGACGCCGGAGGCGCGGCTACGGCAGCTGTACCGGACCCAGGGGCAGTGGCGCGATGTGTGCACCTATGCGGCGGTACGGCCGGAATGGGCCGCGACCGCGACGCCCGCCGAACGCCGGATCCTGGCGTTACAGCCTTCCGCGGCAAGGGAACACGCCACCGTGGGCCGGTGAAGCCGGTATCGAACCCCGTCGAATCGGGCTCGGGGCGCGCCACGGCGCGATAGCATCGCCGACTACAGGCCCAGGCAAATCACTTTTGCCCGAATTGCCACCACCCCAAACGCGTAACGGTCGGCGACGGGAGGGATTCCACCGCCGACGATGATCCGAAGTGGAGATCGTCCATGGCAGTGCTGATCGACTCCGACTACTTCGCGCCGACAGACCGGCGGGAGGCGGTCACCGCGATCCTGCAGGAGGCCGACCTCGGGGCGAACCTGCAGATGTGGGACGCACCGGCCGAGGTGGTCAGCCGGCACCAGTCCTGGATGCTGGGTCCGATCGCGCTCACCCGCTCGGAGGTATCCGGTCATCAGGTCTGGCGAACCAGGCGGCACGAGCGATCCACGCCCAGTGACACTCTCACGGTCACGGTGCAGAACGGACAGGTCCGTAAGCACGAACAGTTCGGTGCGCAGACGCTGATCGAACCGGGCGCCTGCGAAGTGATCGACCTGGCCACCACCTTCGCCTCCGGCTGGCACGGGCTGGGTGGAACATTGTGTCTGCAGCTGTCCAGGGAACGTCTCGGCGTTTCCCCGGAACTGATCGTCGCGGCACACGGACGCCTGGCGGCGTCGCCGCTGTACCCGATGGTCACGGCGCAGATCCAGCATCTGGTCAGGATCGCCGACCAGCTCGAAACCGATCCCGCCGCCGCCGCGCTCGGCGAGTCGTGCATGGAAATGGTTCGGGCGCTCTTGATCTCGGCGGCGGGCCGCGGGCCGGGTGACGGCGGTGCCATCCCGGACCAGCTCATGATCGAGCAGATCCTCGGCTATGTGCGGACCCACCTGTCCGAGCCGACCTTGAAGATCCCCGGCATCGCCGCCGCCAACAACATCTCCGTGCGGCACCTGTACAAAGTGTGCGCGCAGTCGGGTATCAGCCTCGAGCAGTGGATCATCGAGCAACGTCTGTTCCGGGCCCGCGACATGCTGATCGACCGGGGCTACGCGCACCGGTCCATCGCGGCGGTGGCCGGTGCGGTGGGCTTCCGCGACGCCGCCCACTTCGCCCGGCGATTCCGCGAAGCGTTCGGCATGACACCGCGTGACTGGCGCCGCAGCACCGCCGACACGAACAACCCGAAGTAGCGGGCGCCCGCCTGCAAGCACAGGTGTGCGTGCACAGCCGGTTGCCGTGCAGCCACAGCCTCCTTCGCCGGCCGATTCGCCGATATCTTTCGACTGTGGCTCGAGAGAGAGGGGAGACCATGTCCACGACGATCGGCAAAGCGATTCGGGCAGCGCGGATGGCCTCCGGATTCACCCAGGCGGAGTTGGCCGACTGGATCGGAATCACGGACGGAAACCAGATCAGCCGTTGGGAACGCGATGTGGTGACACCCAGCGCGGGCAATGTCGGTGAGTTGTCGCGAGTTCTGGGAGTGCGTCTCGACAGGTCGGTCGGGAACGCGGTGTCGTGTTGAAACGCAGTGTCGTGTTGATCTGAACGCCGCTGGGTCGGCTCGATCCGGATCGAGCCGACCTCGCCATGTGTGATCTGGGTCATGCACACCTCACGACCGGGTATCCGCCTTCGGTGAATTTCCGGGCCTCAATACCATGGAAGGGCCGTATTGATCGAGGAACCTGAGGAGTTCTGTGACTACCGAACAACTGGACCGCTGGAACGCTCAGGAAGCCGCCGCCGAGGCGATGATCCCGATCATCGGCACCCTGTACCGGAGCAAGGGTGTGACGATCCTGCTGCACAGCCGGTCGCTGGTGAACAAGTCGGTGATCAGCATTCTGCGCACGCACCGCTTCGCCCGTCAGATCGAGGGCGAGGAGCTCTCGGTCGACGAGACCCTGCCGTTCCTGCAGGTGATCAGCGAGCTGGACCTCGGTCCGTGCAAGATCGACCTCGGTCTGCTGGTCAACGCCTACCGTGGCACGGCCGACGGCCGCTCGATCGCGGAGTTCACCGCCGCGGCGCTGGCCGAGGTGATCGACGGCAGGAAGGCGCAGTCACAGGGCCCGCGTGACGTGGTGCTCTACGGGTTCGGCCGGATCGGGCGCCTGGTCACCCGGCTGCTCATCGAGAAGGCCGGCTCGGGCAACGGGCTGACCCTGCGCGCGGTGGTGGTGCGCAAGGGCGGCGAGGACGATCTGACCAAGCGCGCCTCGCTGCTGCGCCGCGACTCGGTGCACGGTCACTTCAACGGCACCATCAAGGTCGACCTCGACAACGACACGATCACCGCCAACGGCAACGTCATCAAGTTCATCTACAGCGACGACCCGACCAGCATCGACTACACCGCCTACGGCATCGACAACGCCATCCTGATCGACAACACCGGCCGGTGGCGTGATCGCGACGGGCTGGCCCAGCACCTGCGCCCCGGCATCGCGAAGGTCGTGCTCACCGCGCCCGGCAAGGGTGACGTGCCCAATATCGTGCACGGCGTCAACCACCGCAGCCTCGACCTGTCCCAGCAGATCTTCTCGTGTGCCTCCTGCACCACGAACGCGATCGTGCCGCCGCTCAAGGCCATGGACGACGAGTACGGCATCCTGCGCGGGCACGTGGAAACGGTGCACTCGTTCACCAACGACCAGAACCTGCTCGACAACTACCACAAGGCCGACCGTCGCGGCCGCTCCGCGCCGTTCAACCTGGTGCTCACCGAGACCGGCGCGGCCTCGGCGGTGGCGAAGGCGATGCCGGACTTCAAGGCCAAGATCACCGGCAACTCGATCCGGGTGCCCACCCCGGACGTGTCGGTCGCCATCTTGAACCTGCACCTGGAGCGGGAGACGACCAAGGAGGACGTGCTCGCCTACCTGCGTCAGGTCTCCCTGGCCGGACCGCTCAGCCGCAACCTCGACTACACCGCGGCCACCGATGTCGTCTCGAGCGACTTCATCGGGTCGCGCGCGGCCTCGATCATCGACGCCAACGCCACCATCGTCGAGGGCGACACCGCGATTCTGTACGTCTGGTACGACAACGAATTCGGTTACTCCTGCCAGGTGGTGCGGACGGTGCAGTACATCTCGGGCATCGAGTACCCGACCTATCCGCAGGTCGGCGCGCAGGCCGAGGTGCGCGAGCTGGCCGGGGCCGACGCGGGCTGATATCCGGTCGGGCGGGTGCCGGGCGAGCGGTCCGGCACCCACCGGCTTGTCGAGCGGTTCGGTGTTGTGCATACTGGGCACATGACTACGAGTCGAAAGGGCGTACGGCGCCCGGGCCTTTGAGCCCCCTGCCGGTCCTGGAACCGGCTTCCCTCCCGCGTGATCGCGGGGAATTACCAGCACGTCTCGCCTTCTGGCTGCGGGTGCGCGAATTCGCGGTACCGACCAGCATGATCGATACGGCCACCGCTCGGCGGCAGGTCGGTGACTGGGCCGGGGCCTGCGCGGCCGCCCATGTCGACGTCGATCTCGATCTGCGGGCGACGGCGCGCCGCTATGGCGGCGAACTCGCGGCACGGGTGCGGGCGGATCTGCGTCAGCTGGCGCCGGATCTGCTGCGCTGGCATCTGCCCCGGGTCGCCCCGGACGGCTTGCTCCGGCCGGGACTGACCATGGCGCTGGCGCGCTACGAGTACGAAAACCACGACGGCGGAACGGATTCCGTCCAGCTGGTGGTACGTACCGCGCCCGCCTGGGCGGACTACGGGCAGCGGATCAGTCTCGCGCTGTGGGACGGAACCAGCGGCGGCCTGCATCCGCGTCCCCGGCCCGATCGGCGTTTCCGGCTCGACCTGCACCGTCATCTGTGGGACGCGCGCCGGACCGGTGAACTGCGAACACGTTCCAGCGCAGGAGAATTCGAGTCTGATACCGGCCTGCTGGCTGCGGTTCCGCAGGGCTGTGCCGTCGACAGATGGGCGGCCGAGGCGGCGATTCTGTTGCGTGCCGAGCAATCGACGACGGGGTTGTTCGTCGTGCGCGCCGGGACGCGACGGCAGCTGGTCCTGGAACTGGGTGCTGCCCGCGGTGCGTCGGGTCCCGGGCATGCCTCGCTGCGAGTAGCCGAAAAATATTCGCGCGCAACGGTATCCGCCCTGCCGGTGCTGCCCGACGCGGCGACCTGGGCGCTCCCCGATCTGGCCTTGCTGCGCGCGGGAGCGATCACGGCCGATCGGCTGCACCCCTTGGTCGCGGCGGCCCTTGACCCCGGCGGTGCGCGGGCGGACAGGACCACGCCCGAGGCCGGGCAGCGGATCGTGGACTGCCGGGGCGAACGGCATCGGATCGGTGTCGTCGACGGGGTGCTCGTCGCCCTGGATCACGATCCCGGCGAGATCCGGCGCGAAGAACTCCTGGTCGCCCTCACCGGCAGGCCGCTGCCCTGCCTGCGGGTCATCGACGAGGCGCACCGGCGGCCGGATTGGCTCGCCGAGGTGCGGCAACGCCTCGACCACGGCGACACCGACGGTGCGCTGGACCTGGTCGAGAGCGTGCTCGGCCAGGATGCCTCGCTGCGCGCCGGTCCGCTGCTGAACACGCTGGAAGCCGCTGTGCGGCAACGGATCACCTTCGGGCTATACCGGGCGGGCTTGCCCGCACCCGGTCGCGGCCGAGTGCGTCCTGTCCGGCCCGCCCGCGGTGAGCGCCGCGCCCATCCACGGCACGCGACCTTGCACTGACGCGACCTCGTGCTGACGCGACCTCGTGCTGACGCGACCTCGTGCTGACGCGACCTCGTGCTGACGCGACCTCGTACTGACGCGACCTCGTGCTGACGCAACCGGGCGCTGACACAACTGGGCGCTGACGCAACCGGGCGCTGACGCCCCGTGCGCTGACGCGACCGCGCACCCACTCATCCACTTCCTCACTCCCCGAAGGTGATTCCTCATGTCTGCACACACCATGACCCCCGCCACCGACTCCCAGCTCGACATCGCCGACGACCTGCTGACCCTGCTCGGCCGGGTCACCACCGAACCCCGCCCCGACACCCGCCTGGAGGCGCTGACCCTGGCGGTGGCCGCCGACCTGCCGGTGCTGCTGTGGGGCGAACCGGGTATCGGCAAGACTGCCGCGCTCACCCAGCTCGCCGACTCCCTCGACCTGCCGCTGACCACGGTGATCGCGAGCGTGCACGAGCCGTCGGACTTCGCCGGCCTGCCGATCATCGGCGACGACCCGGCGGTCGACGGCGTGCCGATGGCCCCGCCGGACTGGGCCGTCGAACTCGCGCGCACCGGCCGCGGCCTGCTGTTCCTCGACGAACTGTCGACCGCGCCGCCCGCGGTGCAGGCCGCGCTGCTGCGCGTGGTCCTGGAACGGCGGGTGGGCGCGCTGCAACTGCCGCCCGGTGTCCGTATCGTCGCCGCCGCCAACCCGCGTTCTTCGGCCGCTGACGGCTGGGAACTGAGCCCGCCGCTGGCCAACCGGTTCGTGCACCTGCAGTGGATCCACGATCACGAGGTGGTGGTGCGCGGACTCGGCGGGGTGTGGCCGCGCGCCACCCTGCCGCGGCTCGATCCCGGAAAGCTGCCGGAGGCAGTGGCTTTCGCGCGGCGCGCGGTGTGTGAGCTGCTGGCGGCCCGGCCCAAACTCGTGCATCAGATGCCCACCAGCGAGACCCGCAGGGGCGGTGCGTGGCCGTCCCCGCGCAGCTGGGAGATGACGCTGCGGCTGATCGCCTTCGCCACGGCGGCGGGTGTGGCGCGCGAGGTGCTGTCGCTGCTGGTGCGTGGCACGGTCGGCGACGGTGCCGGCTTCGAACTGCTGACCAGCATCGACCGGATGGATCTGCCCGACCCGGAGGTGCTGCTGGCCGACCCGGCCGCCGCCGAGCTGCCCACCCGCGGTGACCTGCGCCAGGCCGCCCTCGACGCGGTGGTGGCGGCGGTGCGGCGCCGACCGGAGCGGGAGCGCTGGGACGCGGCCTGGTCGCTGCTGGTCAAGGCGGTCGAGACCGGTGCCCCCGACCTGGTGGTGGTCCCCGCGACGACCCTGGCGACCCTGCGCCGCGACGACTGGGACGTGCCCGCCTCGATCGAAGCGCTGGCCGGCCTGGTCGGGGTGTCCCAGAGCGCCGAGCGGGCTGCGACCCGGGTCGCCGAGAAGGTGGGCCGATGACCGGCGAGCTCGATCTCGACAAGCTGTACGCGGCCCGCCTGCACGCGGTCAATGCCCGGCCCTACTTGGCGACCGCGCTGTACGCGCTGCATCTGGTCGAATCACCGCGGGTGCCGACGATGGGCGTCGACAAGTACTGGCGGTGCTACGTCTCCCCGGCCTACGTCGACCGGAAACCGGTGGAGGAACTCGCCTCGGTGCTGGTGCACGAGGTCTCCCACCTGCTGCGCGAGCACCACGCGCGCGGCGACCGCTATGCCCGCGAGCACGAGCTGACCGGGCCCGCGGAACGGCTCAGGATGAACATCGCCGCCGACGCCGAGATCAACGACGACGCCTTCGGTCACGGACTGGTCCACCTCACCGACGCGGTCCTGCCCGCCACCCTCGGCCTGCCCACCGGCCTGCTCATGGAGGACTATCTCGGGCAGTTCCGGCTCGGGCGCCACACCGAGGCGATGGCGTGGCTCGACTGCGGCAGCGGCGCCGACGGGTCGGACCGGCCCTGGGAACTGGGGCCCGACGGCGCCGACGGACTCAGCGAACAGGAACGCGACGCGGTCCGGTTCCGGGTGGCCCAGGGCATTGTCGGCCGGCCGGGCAACGCGCCGCAGCAGTGGCGGCGCTGGGCCGATCAGGCCCTGCATCCGCCGCAGCCGTGGCGGGTGCTGCTGGGTGCCGCGCTGCGCGGGGCCGTCTCGGCGCCCGGCGTCGGTCAGGACTACAGCTATCGGCGCCCGGCGCGCCGTTCGGTGAGTGTGCCCGGGGTGGTGCTGCCGAGCCTGCGCCGCACTCCGCCGAAGGTCAGCGTGGTCATCGACACTTCGGGGTCGGTCAGCGATCTGGAACTGGGCAGCGCGTTGCTGGAAGTCGCCGCTGTGGTCGCCGCGGTGGGCGGGCGCGAGTTGGTCTCGGTGTTCTGCTGCGATGCCGCGGTCGGCCTGGTCCATCCGCTGTGCCGGGCCGAGGGCATGGCGCTGATGGGCGGCGGCGGCACCGATCTGCGGGTCGGCTTCGCCAGGGCCCTGCGCACCTCGCCGCGCCCGGATGTGGTGGTGGTGCTGACCGACGGTCAGACACCGTGGCCTGCGGTCCAGCCGGCGTGCCGGACCATCGTCGGGCTGTTCCGCCGGGTCGGCGACTGGGACGAATCGAATCCGGATTACGTTCCGGACCGGCCGCCCGCGTGGGCTCGGGTGGTCGACATCGGCTGAGGCCGTGACGCATTCATGCACTGTGGTGCACGTCACATTTCTATCGCGATTCGATCCCCGCCTTTCCGTACGCTTGGGTAAGTCTTTACTATTGGCCCGACCCTGTGTCTCGGGTCGGTTCTCGCAGCTCAGCATCTATTGCCAGTGCATGTTCGACCGATGAACCGGGTGCCTTCCGCCCCGGCGAAGGAGAATGATGACCGACAATGATCCGGGCCCATCCGCGGTGATCAGCGCTTCACCGCCTTCGTCTCTCAGATCTGTTCTGCAGCACGATCTTCCGGCTTCGCTGGTGGTGTTCCTCGTTGCCCTGCCGTTGTCACTGGGGGTGGCGCTGGCCTCCGGTGCGCCGGTGGTGGCCGGCCTGATCGCGGCGGCGGTCGGGGGTGTGGTCGCCGGTCTGCTCGGCGGCTCGGTCATCCAGGTGAGCGGGCCGACGGCCAGTCTCGCGGTGGTCGTCGCCGGCGCCGTCGCGCAATACGGCTGGGCCGCAATGTGTTTCATCACCGTCGGAGCGGGGGTGCTACAGATCCTGTTCGGGCTCAGCCGGATCGCGCGCGCCGCGCTCGGCATCGCCCCGGTGGTCGTGCACGCCATGCTGGCCGGCATCGGCGTGATCATCGCCCTGCAGCAGGTCCATGTGCTGCTGGGCGGGACGACGGTCGGTTCGCCGCTGGCGAGTGTGCTGGCACTGCCCGAGCAGGTGATGTCGGTGCACGGCGGTGGACTGTTCGTCGGGCTGCTGGTGATCGCGGTGCTGATCGGCTGGCAGTACCTGCCGCGGCGGGTGCGGGTGGTGCCCGGTCCGCTGGTGGCGGTGGTCGTGGCGACGGTGGTGTCGCTGGTGCTGCCGCTCGGGGTGGAACGGGTCCGGCTGGACGGTTCGCTCATCGACGGCATCGGATTGCCCGCGTTGCCGCACGGGAGCTGGGCGCCGATCGCGCTCACCATGCTCGCCGTCGCGCTGATCGCCAGTGTGGAGACGCTGTTGTCGGCGGTCGCGGTGGACAAGATGCGCCCCGAACGGCGCACCGATTTCGACCGCGAGCTGCTCGGGCAGGGTGCGGCCAACATGACATCGGGCCTGCTCGGCGGGTTGCCGGTGGCGGCGGTCATCGTGCGCAGCATCACCAATGCCAACGCGGGCGCGCGCAGCAGGGCGGCGACGGTGCTGCACGGTTGCTGGGTGCTGGTGTTCGCGCTCGCGCTGGTGGGGCTGGTGCGTCAGATCCCGACGGCGGCGCTGGCCGGTCTGCTCGTGCTGATCGGGGTGCAGCTGGTGAAACTGGCTCACATCAAGCGCGCGCGGCGCACCGGCGACCTCTACGTGTACGTCATCACGGTGCTGGCTGTGGTGTCGCTGAACCTGTTGCAGGGCATGTTGATCGGGCTGATCGCGTCGTTCGCCCTGTTGCTGTGGCGGGTGGTGAAGTGCAGCATCGCCGCGACCGAGCGCGCCGACGGCAGCTGGCTGGTGCGGGTCGAGGGCCCATGCACCTTCCTGGCCGTGCCCAAGCTCACCGCCGAACTGGCCAAGGTGCCCACCGGTGCCGAGGTGACCGTGGAGCTGAGTGTGGATTTCCTCGATCACGCTGCCTGCGAACTGCTTTCGGACTGGACCGCCGAACGCGCGGCGGCCGGCGGCGTGGTCGACGTGGTCGAGCTGGGCACCGCGCGGATGGCCTGCGCGCACGACGGGCCGCCCGAACGGGGGCAGGCGCGCAAGGCGGTCGACGAAACGATCCGGCCGTGGCGCCGCAGCAACGGCGTGGACCCCATCGCGGCCGGCATCGCGGCCTATCACCGTGGTCACGCGCACCTGATGCGCCCGCACCTGGACCGGTTGCGCGACCGGCCCGACACCGACACGTTCTTCCTCACCTGCGCCGATGCCAGGATCGTGCCCAATGTCATCACCAGCAGCGGTCCCGGCGACCTGTTCACCGTGCGCAATGTCGGCAATCTGGTGCCGGTCGGCGGCAGCGACGTCTCGGTGGAAGCGGCGCTGATCTACGCGCTCGACAAGCTCGACGTGCGGTCGGTGGTGGTCTGCGGGCACAGCGGATGCGGGGCGATGGAAGCGCTGTACGGGCAGGTGCAGGCCGGTCCCGGCCTCGACGACTGGCTCGCCCACGCGCAACCGACACTGACGGCGTTCCAGCAGGGACACCCGGTCGCGGCGGCGGCCCGGCGCGCCGGATTCGGCCCGATCGATCAGCTCGGGATGGTGAACGTGGCCAGGCAGGTGGCGACGCTGGCCGACTATCCGGCGGTCCGCAGTGGCATGCGGGAGCGCGGGGTCGCGGTGTCGGGCCTGTTCTTCGATCTGGCCACCGCGCGGGTGATCGAGGTGACCGCGGACGGGATCGCCGAGTTCGACGACACGCGAAGCGGATTGGCGGCGGAGCCGGTATGAGTGATCGGGTGTGCGTCACACCACAGCGGGCCTGCGGTTATGGCGGCGCCCACTCTTTGTGCGGCACACTGGTTTTGCCATTTCTTTACTTATAGCTTGGATGGCGCGCTCCCGGTCCACCGTCGCACCGGGAGTTCTTCTGCTTCACCGTGCGAATCCGGTTCGAAGCCCGTACTGGACAGTTGATCGTCGACCGACCTCGGCCCGCGCGCCGAGTCGGCGGAGGAGAGTCATGTCTGTAGAGAACGATCTTGCACCGCCTCGTCCCGAGGCCGAAGTATCCGGCGGGTCACCCCGCCCGGCGTGGCGGCAGACGCTGATGCGTCATGATCTGCCCGCCTCCATCGTGGTCTTCCTCGTCGCGCTGCCGCTGTCGCTGGGCATCGCCGTCGCTTCCGGCGCACCTGTCGCCGCCGGCCTCGTCGCGGCCGTGATCGGCGGAATCGTAGCCGGTCTGCTGGGTGGATCCCTCCTGCAGGTCAGTGGCCCCGCCGCGGGCCTGACCGTGGTCGTCGCCGAATCCATCGACAAATTCGGTTGGCGTGGCACCTGTTTCATCGTCGTCGCGGCCGGGGTGTTACAGATCCTGTTCGGGCTCAGCCGGATCGCGCGCGCCGCGCTCGCCGTGGCACCCGTGGTGGTGCACGCGATGCTGGCAGGCATCGGTATCACCATCGCGTTGCAGCAGATCCACGTGCTGCTCGGCGGCTCCTCGCACAGCACCGCACTGCGCAACATTCTCGAACTTCCCGGCCAGCTGACGACCCTGCACGGCGGTGGCGCGCTGGTCGGCGCCACGGTGATCGTGGTCATGCTCGGCTGGAAACGTATGCCGCCCAAGCTGCGTGCCGTGCCGGGACCGCTGGTCGCCGTCGTCGCGGGCACCGTGCTGTCGCTGGTGCTGCCGACCGACATCGAGCGCATCGTGATCGACGGCTCCCTGTTCGATGCGCTGCAACTGCCCGAACTGCCCTCCGGCGGCTGGTCCGCGGTCGCCATGATGGTGCTCACCATCGCCCTCATCGCCAGCGTCGAAAGCCTGCTCTCGGCGGTGGCCGTGGACAAGATGCACACCGGTCCACGCACGAACTTCGACCGCGAACTCATCGGCCAGGGCTCGGCCAATGTGCTGTCGGGCCTGGTGGGCGGCCTGCCGATCACCGGTGTGATCGTGCGCAGCGCCACCAACGTGCAGGCGGGTGCGCGCAGCCGCGCCTCGGCGATCATGCACGGCTGCTGGATCCTGCTGTTCTCGGTGGCGCTGGTGGCGCTGGTCGAGCAGATCCCGACGGCCGCGCTGGCCGGTCTGCTGATCGTCATCGGTATCCAGCTCGTGAAGATGGCCCACATCCAGCTGGCCCGGCGCACCGGTGACCTGCTCGTCTACGTGACGACGATCCTGGCCGTGGTGTTCCTCAACCTGCTCGAGGGCGTGATCATCGGCCTCGCACTGGCTTTCGGGCTGCTGCTGTGGCGGGTGGTCCGGGTCCAGGTGAGTGCGGTGGCGCTGCCGGAGAGCGACCGCTGGCTGGTGAGCATCGACGGCTCGTGCACCTTCCTGGCGCTGCCGAAACTTTCGGGCGAGCTGGCCAAGGTGCCCGCGGGGGCTGAGGTGACGGTGGAGATGACCGTCGACTTCCTCGACCACGCCGCCTTCGAGGCGATCGAGGACTGGCAGCGGCAACAGGAAAGCAGCGGTGGCCGTGTCGATTTCGTCGAGATCGGCAGTGCGCGGATGGCCGGTGCCGCCGCGGCGCCGCCCGCGCGCGGGTTCGGCCGCCAGGTCTGGGACGAACTGCTCGGACCATGGCGCAACAACGAATCCGGTGGCGCCGCGGTGACCGCGGGCGTCTCGGCGTTCCATCGCAGCCACGCCCACGTGATGCGGCCGCACCTGGACGAACTGCGCGACAGTCAGGACCCGGATTCGTTCTTCCTGACCTGCTCGGATTCGCGGATCGTGCCGAACGTGATCACCAGCAGCGGGCCGGGTGACCTGTTCACCGTGCGCAATATCGGCAACCTGGTGCCGCGCAGCGGCGACGACTCGGTCGAGGCGGCGCTGGTGTTCGCCCTCGAGGAACTCGCCGTCCGCTCGGTGGTCGTGTGCGGGCACTCGTCCTGTGGCGCGATGAAGGCCGTCTATCAGGGCGCCGACACCGCGGGTGGCCTGAATTCCTGGCTGGGGCACGCCGAGCCGAGCCTCGAGCGTTTCCGCGCGGGCCACCCGGTCGCGCGCGCCGCGGGGGCGGCCGGGTACGGCGAGGTCGACCAGCTGAGCATGGTGAACGTGGCCGTGCAGCTCGAGACCCTGCACCGGCATCCGGCGGTGCGCCGGGCGATCGCCGAGCGTGGGCTGGTGGTGTCGGGCCTGTTCTTCGACATCGCGGGCGCCCGCGTGATCGAGGTGACGGCCGAGACGGTGCGCACCATCGACGACGAGGTCCCGGTCACTGTCTGAGGCGTGGATCGGGCACGGTCGGCGGTCGGCTCGTAGGCTGGAAAAATGATCAGCGAGCCGACCGCCGACGCCGACCGCGCCGACCTCGACTCCGGGGAGCCGGGGGACCGCACCACCGGAGCACCGGAACGGTGGACAGCAACCAGACAGCGCGGGCGCGCCTTCCGCCAACACATCGCCGCGCGCCCTACCCTGAACTTCGGCTATCGCGCCGCGGTCGGACTCTTCGGCGGCCTGGTCCTGCTCGTCGGCATCGTCACGATCCCGTACCCGGGGCCGGGCTGGGCGCTCGTGTTCGCCGGGTTCGGCATCCTGGCCACCGAATTCGTCTGGGCCCATCACACCCTGACCTGGGTGCGCGGCAAGTACCGGATCGTCATGGACTGGTACACCTCGCGGGGGTGGACGATCAAGGTACTGGGCGCGGTGGCCACCTTCGCCCTCGTCCTCGCGACGCTGTGGCTGCTCGGCACATTTTCGATGGTGGCAGGGTGGATCGGAGTCGATTGGCCATGGTTGCACAGTCCCCTGATGTCGTGAGCGCGGTCCCCGGACGGCTGCTCACCGATCCCGAATGGGTCGCGGCCCGGATCGGTGCGATGAGCCGGTCCTGGGGGACCCCGGTCCCGCGGGTCGGCGGCACCCTGTGGTGGTGCATGGCGGCCTCCGCGCTCGTCGACCAGATCGCCGGCGCCTACGCGGCGGGCGGGCCCGCCCCGATCGCCGCGCTCGACGAGATCGAATGCGAGGTCAGGCCCGATGGTGGCGTCGAGTACGTCCGGTTCCGCTCGGCGACCCTTGTCGGCGAACCCGGACAGACCCCACCCGCCGACCTCGCCTCGGCGACCGCCGCCGTCGGCACCGCGCTGCGCGAGACGCTGTCGGCGGTGATCCTGCAGGTCGCGGCGGTATCCGGGGCCGGGGTGCCCGCGCTGTGGGCGATCGTCACCGACGCCGTCGGTAACCGCGCCCTCGACGCGGGTGCACCGGCGGCGGGCAGCAGGCTCGCGGCCGACGTCGGCGCCCGGCTGCTCGCGCCCCGGTTCGTCACCGTCGGTGAGCGCACCTTCGTCAAGCGGGTCTCGTGCTGTCTGGTCTACGAGGTGCCCGGCTGCCAGATGTGCACCAGCTGCCCCAAGCGCCCGGCCGCCGAACGCGCCACGCTGCTGGCCCAGCTGCGGTGACGAGACGGACAACACGCGGTCAGAGGTCCATCGGCGCGGCATGTCGGCGCTCCCGATAGCATGGTCGGGTCGCAGGACCGACCCTGCGAAACGCGCCGGAACGAACCGGCACCCGATGCCAAGGAGAGCACCCCCGTGACCACCTCTGCACCCCTCAGCCCTGTCGCCCTCGTCCGGGTGCCGGCCGGGACTACCGCGGGCGCGGCGGTGCGCGAGGCCGGATTGCCGACCAAGGGCCCGAACACGATCGTCGTCGTGCGCGACGCCGAGGGCGCGCTCAAGGACCTGTCCTGGATCCCGGACACCGAGGTCGAGGTCGAGGCCGTCGGCGCCGACACCGAGGACGGCCGCAGCGTGATCCGGCACTCGGCCGCGCACGTGCTCGCCCAGGCGGTGCAGCAGGAGTTCCCCGAGGCCAAGCTGGGCATCGGCCCGCCGATCAAGGACGGCTTCTACTACGACTTCCGCGTCGACCGGCCGTTCACCCCAGAGGATCTGGCCAAGCTGGAATCGCGGATGAAGAAGATCGTCAAAGGCGCGCAACGCTTTTCGCGCCGGGTGATCGAGGTCGAGGACGCCCGCGTCGAGCTGGCGAAAGAGCCGTTCAAGCTGGAACTGATCAGCGACAAGTCCGGCATCGACGACCCGGAGATCATGGAGGTCGGCGGCCACGAGCTGACCATCTACGACAACCTGGACCCGCGCACCGGCGAGAAGATCTGGGGCGACCTGTGCCGCGGCCCGCACATCCCCACCACCAAGTTCATCCCCGCCTTCAAACTCACCCGCTCCTCGGCCGCCTACTGGCGCGGTGACCAGGACCGCGAGGACCTGCAGCGCATCTACGGCACCGCCTGGGAATCGACCGAGGCGATGGAGGAGTATCTGCACCTGCTGGCCGAGGCCGAGCGCCGCGACCACCGCAAACTGGGCCTCGAGCTGGACCTGTTCAGCTTCCCCGACGAGCTCGGTTCCGGCCTGCCGGTGTTCCACCCCAAGGGCGGCATCATCCGCAAGGAGATGGAGGAGTACTCGCGTCAGCGCCACATCGACGCGGGCTACGAGTTCGTCAACACCCCGCACATCACCAAGGGCCACCTGTTCGAGGTCTCCGGCCACCTCGACTGGTACCGCGACGGCATGTTCCCGGCCATGCACCTCGACGCCGAACTCAACGACGACGGCACCGTGCGCAAGCCCGGCCAGGACTACTACGTCAAGCCGATGAACTGCCCGATGCACAACCTGATCTTCCGGTCGCGCGGGCGTTCCTACCGTGAGCTGCCGCTGCGGATGTTCGAGTTCGGCTCGGTCTACCGCTACGAGAAGTCCGGCGTGGTGCACGGCCTGACCCGGGTGCGCGGCATGACCCAGGACGACGCGCACATCTACTGCACCAAGGAGCAGATGCACGCGGAGCTCACCAGCACGCTGACCTTCGTGCTCTCGCTGCTGCGCGACTACGG
This sequence comes from Nocardia sp. NPDC059177, assembly GCF_042755165.1. Lineage (NCBI taxonomy): Bacteria > Bacillati > Actinomycetota > Actinomycetes > Mycobacteriales > Nocardiaceae > Nocardia > Nocardia sp. NPDC059177. The sequence goes on from NZ_JBHZBX010000011.1 coordinate 49,888, forward strand.
CCTCGACGACTTCTACCTCGAGCTGTCCACCAAGGACCCGAAGAAGTTCGTCGGCTCCGACGAGCTGTGGGAGGAAGCCACCGAGACCCTGCGCAAGGTGGCCACCGACTCCGGCCTGGATCTGGTGCCCGACCCGGGCGGTGCCGCGTTCTACGGCCCGAAGATCTCCGTGCAGGCCAAGGACGCGCTGGGCCGCACCTGGCAGATGTCGACCATCCAGCTCGACTTCAACCTGCCCGAACGCTTCGACCTGGAATACACCGCCTCCGACGGCACCAAACAGCAGCCGGTGATGATCCACCGCGCGCTGTTCGGCTCCATCGAACGCTTCTTCGGCGTGCTCACCGAGCACTACGCGGGCGCGTTCCCGGCCTGGCTGGCGCCGGTGCAGGTGGTCGGCATCCCGGTCGCGGAGAACTTCGCCGCGCACCTGGACGAGGTGATCGAGCAGCTGCGGGCCGCGGGCGTGCGCGCCCAGGTCGACCGCAGCGACGACCGGATGCAGAAGAAGATCTTCAACCAGACCGCGCAGAAGGTGCCGTTCATGCTGCTGGCCGGCGCGCGCGATGTGGAGGCGGGCGCGGTGAGCTTCCGGTTCCGCGACGGCACCCAGGTCAACGGGGTGCCGGTCGCCGACGCGATCGCCACCGTCACGCACTGGATCGGTAACCGGGTGAACGCCTCGCCCACCGCCGAGGGGTTCGAGGTCATCGGGGCGGCGAAGGTGTCGTCATGAGTGAGAGCATCGCCCCCGAGGCGGCGGGTTCGATCGCCGACGCCGGGGCGGGACAGCCCGACCGGTTGCAGCGTCTGTGGACCCCGTACCGGATGTCCTACATCACCGGTGAGGTCAAGCCCAAGGACGCCACCGGCCATCCGTTCACCGACATTCCCAAGATGTCGGACGAGGACGGGCTGATCATCGCGCGCGGCGAACTCGTCTACGCGGTGCTCAACTTGTACCCGTACAACCCAGGGCACATGATGGTGGTGCCGTACCGCCGGGTTGCCGACCTGGAGGACCTCACGCCTGCCGAGAGCGCGGAACTGATGACCTTCACCCAGCAGGCCATTCGCGTGATGAAACGGGTCTCCCGGCCCGCCGGATTCAACGTGGGCCTCAACCTCGGCGGGGTGGCCGGTGGTTCGCTCGCCGACCACCTGCACCAGCACATCGTGCCGCGCTGGGGCGGGGATGCGAACTTCATCACCGTGGTCGGCGGGGTGAAGGTAATGCCACAGTTGTTGCGCGAAACGCGGCAGCTGCTGGCGGAGGCGTGGGAGGACTGACAACCGTGCTCAGCTTCTTCGGCCGCCAGACGTTTGCGAAAGCGACTGCGCCGCTGGGCAAAGCGCTCGTCGGTACGGGGCTGACCCCGGACGCGATGACACTGATCGGTACCACCGCGACGATCGCCGCCGCGGTGACCCTGTTCCCCTCCGGGCATCTGTTCTGGGGGACGATGGTCATCTGGCTGTTCGTCATGTTCGACATGCTCGACGGCGCCATGGCGCGCGCCCGTGGCGGCGGCACGAAGTACGGCGCGGTGCTCGACGCCACCTGCGACCGGGTGGCCGACGGCGCGATCTTCGCCGGGCTGGCCTGGTGGGCGGTCTATCACGAGCACAGCGAGCAGCTGCTGGTGGCGACGCTGATCGTGCTGGTCACCTCGCAGGTGATCTCCTACGCCAAGGCGCGCGCCGAGGCCAGCGGGCTCTCGGCCGACGGCGGGCTCATCGAACGGCCCGACCGGCTGGTCATCGTGCTGGTCGGCGCCGGGCTCACCGGCATCGGTGGGCACTGGGGGATCGAGTGGCTGACCTGGGCCGTGTACGTGGCGATGTGGGTGCTGGCGGTGCTGAGTGTGGTCACGGTGTTCCAGCGGGTGCTGGCCGTGCGCAATTCGCCCGGCGCGCGCGTGGTCATCCCACCGGCCCCGCAGCAGGACACGAGCGGGGGAGCGGCGTCGTGACGGTGGGCGAACGAGTGAGCGACTGGGGGTACGCCGCGGGCTGGCGGCTGGTGCGATCGGCGCCGGAACCCCTGGTGCGCAAGGTGTTCGATCTGGGCGCCGACCGCGCGGTCAAGGGTGGCGGCCCGATCCAGCTGCGCCGCAATCTCGCGCGTGTGCTCGGGGTGACTCCCGACGAGGTGCCCGACGAGCTGATGCGCGCGAGCATGCGTTCCTATGCCAGGTACTGGCGCGAGGCGTTCCGGCTGCCGAGCATGGACCACACCGCCATCGACTATCACGTCGGCGGGCTGGAACATCTCGACGCGGCCCTCGACGAGGGCCGTGGCGTCATCCTGGTGCTGCCGCATTCGGGCAACTGGGATATGGCCGGGGTGTGGCTGGTGCAGCACTACGCCACCTTCACCACGGTGGCCGAACGGTTGAAGCCGGAATCGCTGTTCGAACGGTTCGTCGCCTACCGGGAGAGCCTCGGCTTCGAGGTCTTCCCGCTGACCGGTGGCGAGCAGCCGCCGTTCGAGCAGTTGGCCGAGCGGTTGCGCCGCAACGGCATCGTGTGCCTGATGGGTGAGCGCGACCTGACCGGCAAGGGCGTGCCCGTCGACTTCTTCGGCGAGCGCACCTGGCTGCCTGCCGGCGCGGCCAAGCTGGCCATCGAGACCGGTGCGTCGCTGCAACCGGTGCACGCGTGGTTCACCACCGAGGCCGACGGCACCGAAGGCTGGGGCCTGAAAACCAGTGCGCCACTCGATGTTTCGGGCGGTGTCGCGGCGGCGACGCAGTTGCTGGCCGACCGGTTCGCGGCGAACATCGCCGAGCATCCGGCCGACTGGCACATGCTGCAACCGCTGTGGGAAGCAGACCTTTCCCCGGAGCGGCTGGCGCGCATCGCCGCGAACGAGAGCGGTGGCCTCCGGTGAAGATCGGCATGGTCTGCCCGTACTCGTTCGATGTTCCCGGCGGTGTGCAGGCCCATGTGGTCGAGCTGGCCAGGGTCTTCCTGGAACGTGGCCACAAGGTGAGCGTGCTCGCGCCCGCCTCCGACGACACCCCGCTGCCCGACTTCGTGGTGTCGGCCGGGCGCGCGGTCGCGATTCCCTACAACGGGTCGGTCGCGCGGCTGTCGTTCGGCCCGATGGCCTACACCCGGATCCGGCGCTGGATCGAGGGCAACGACTTCGACGTGCTGCACATCCACGAACCCAACGCCCCGAGTCTGTCGATGCTGGCGCTCAAGATCGCCGAGGGGCCGATCGTGGCGACCTTCCACACCTCGACCACGAAATCGCTGGTGCTGAGTACTTTTCAAGGCGTGCTGCGGCCGTACCACGAGAAGATCAGCGGGCGCATCGCGGTCTCCGAGCTGGCCCGGCGCTGGCAGGTCGAGGCGCTGGGATCGGACGCGGTGGAGATCCCCAACGGTGTCGACGTGTCCGCCTTCGCGCGCGGTCCGCTGCTCGACGGCTATCCGCGCCCCGGCGCGACGGTGCTGTTCCTCGGCCGCTACGACGAGCCGCGCAAGGGCATGGACGTACTGCTCGGCGCGCTGCCCACACTGATCGAGCGGCATCCGGACGTGGAGATCCTCATCGTCGGGCGCGGCGACGAGGAACGATTGCGCCGCGAGGCCGGCGAGCACGCCGGGCACCTGCGTTTCCTCGGGCAGGTCACCGATGCGGAGAAGGCCGCCGCCATGCGCAGCGCCGATGTCTACGTCGCGCCGAACCTGGGCGGCGAGAGCTTCGGCATCATCCTGATCGAGGCGATGGCCGCGGGCACCCCGGTGGTGGCCAGCGAACTGGACGCGTTCCGGCGCGTACTGCGCGACGGCACCGCGGGACTGCTCACCCCGGTCGGTGACGCGGCCGCGCTGGCCACCGCCATCGACACCGTGCTCACCGACGACGACACCCGCGCCCAGCTGGTGCGCACCGCGGGCCAGGTGGTCGCCGGGTACGACTGGCCGGTGGTGGCCGAGCAGATCCTGCGCGTGTACGAGACCGTCACCGTGGGCGACACCCGAGTGCGGGCCGCCGGATGATCACCTTCTCCGCCACCACCGTCCTGGTCCTCGCGCTGGTGGCACTGCTGGTCCTGGCCCTCGGCGTCTGGGCGTACTCGACGGCCAACCGGCTCGACCGGCTGCACGTGCGCTCGGATCAGTCCTGGCAGGCGCTCGACGCCGCGCTGGCCCGGCGGGCCGTGGTGGCCCGCGCCGTGGCCATGGCGGTGGCCGGACCGGTCAGCACCGATCCGCAACGCACCGATCGCGCCGCGCAACTGGCCGGCCTGGCCGACCGGGCCGAACGCGCCGAGCGCGGCGACCGGGAAACCGTCGAGAACCAGCTCTCGGCGGCCCTGTCGCTGGTCGACATCGAGCAGTTGCGTCCCCAGCTGGTGGCCGAACTGGCCGACGCCGAAGCGAGGGTGCTGATCGCGCGCCGCTTCCACAACGACGCCGTCCGCGACACCCTCGCCCTGCGCACCCGCCGCCCGGTCCGCATCCTGCACCTGGGCGGTACCGCGCCGCTGCCGCACTACTTCGAGATCACCGAGCGCGCCACCCCGGCCGCCGCCACCGGCCTGGAAGTGCACACCACCCGCACTTCGGCCCGGGTGGTGCTGCTCGACGAGCAGGACCGGGTGCTGCTGCTGCGCGGCCACGATCCGATGCTCCCCGACGTCGCCTTCTGGTTCACCGTCGGCGGCGGTGTCGAGCCGGGGGAGAGCCTGCGCGACGCGGCCGTGCGCGAGATCCACGAGGAGACCGGCCAACGCGTCGACCCCGCGAGCCTGCGCGGTCCGCTGTGGCGGCGGGTCGCGGTGTTCCCGTTCAACGGCGAACTCATCCGCTCCGAGGAACTGTTCTTCACGCTGCGCGCCCCACGTTTCGAATGGCGCCCCGCCGCGCTCAATGCCCTGGAACGCCGCACCATCACCGACCACCGCTGGTGCGCCCCGGCCGACATCCGCGCACTCGACGACAGCGGCGAAGCGGTCTACCCCTACCACCTCGACGAACTGCTCGCCGAGGCGATCACCGCCGCCGCCGACGACACCGCCCACGTCGTCCGCTCCATCCGCTGACCACCACCGGTCGAGACTCGGCCCGCGGTGGCTGATCGGGCGGCAGTCCGCGGTACTGACGTGCGGCTCGTGTGCTGAGTGGGCGGCTCGGGGGCTGAGCGGGCCGGCGGTAGGTGGCGCTGGTCTGCCGCGGTACGCCGCCGGCCGGCCATCGACCGTCCGGATTCGACCCCCGGTCGGCGAGGGCGGCGAAATCCGGTGGCGTGCCGGCGCGAGCGGACATAAGGTGAGCGCGTGAATTCTCCGGAGGCATCCAGAAGGTAGCCGTCCGGCCCGCGGGCCGGACGGCGTCGTGTGCGCGCGTACCCACGGTCGGGTGACCGGGGGCGACGCGGCGATCGCGATGCCGGATGATCCTCGATTCCTTCGTCCGGAGAGTGGAACAATCATGCCCATCGGGGTTTTCGTGCTGGCTGTCGCGGTATTCGCGCAGGGCACATCGGAATTCATGATGTCGGGGTTGCTGGCGGGTACCGCCGCCGACTTCGGCGTCTCACTCGGCGCCGTCGCGGCGCTGACCGCGGTGTACGCGGTCGGCATGGTGCTCGGCGCGCCCGCCATGGCCGTCACCGCCGGGCGCTGGCCGCTACGGCGTTCGGCGACAACGTTTCTCACCGTGTTCTGTCTCGCGCACGTGGTCGGTGCGCTCACCGAGGACTTCGCGGTGCTGGTCGCGACCCGGGTCCTCGCCGCGATCGCCAATGCCGGATTCCTGGCGATCGTGCTCGCCGCGCTGCCGCGGTTGGTCGGGCCCGCGCTGATCGGGCGGGCGACCTCGGTCGTCGTGTCGGGCGTGACGGTGGCCTGTATCGCCGGGGTGCCCGCGGGGACGGTACTGGGTCAGCTGTGGGGGTGGCGTTCGGCGTTCTGGGCGGTGGCGCTGGTGAGCGCGGTGGTGCTCGTGCCGGTCGCGGCGCTGCTGCCGCGTACCGCCGACGCCGTGGCGAGCACGTCGCTGCGAGCCGAACGGACGGTGTTCGGCCTGCGCCCGGTGCGGGTGGCGGTGGTCGCCGCGATCCTGGTCAATGCCGCGACCTTCGCCGGGTTCACCTATCTGGGCACCATCACCGCCGCGAGCGCCGGGATCGACAGCGGCTGGGTGCCCGCGGTGCTGGCGCTGTTCGGGCTCGGGTCCTTCGCCGGGGTGACCCTCACCGGGCGGTTCAGCGATCGCTACGGCGCGCTGATCGTGACCGCGGGAACGACCGGACTGGTCGGTGTCTGGGTGCTCGCCGCGGTGGCGGCGCACACGATCGCCGGTCTCGCGGTCATGACGTTCGTCACCGGGGCGGCGGCATTCGGTGTCGGATCGGCGCTGATCGCGACCATCGTGCGGACCGCCGCGCCCAGCGCGCCCCGGCTGGCCGGTGCGCTGGCCACCACCGCGCTGAACATCGGCGCGGTGCTCGGACCGGTCGTGGCCGGGGTGGTCGTCGACCACACGGGTGACCCGGTCGCGGCACTGTGGTGCGGCGCGGTGGCCGCCGCCGCGGCCGCGCTGATCGTGCTCGCCGACCGGTTCCGGCGCAGCCCGGCACCGGCCGCGGAAACGGCGGACGCGTGCTGACCGGCAGGCCGGTCGAGCAGGCCAGCGGAGAGCAGCGGCGGTATCGTCGCTGGTCGTGGCAAGGCCAGTGGGCCGCAACTGGCTATGAACGCCGATTTCCGGCGGTTCTAGAATCGACGGTGTCCATACCGAGCGACCCGATACCCGCACCCGATACAGGAGACACCCGTGACAACGCCTGAGACCACCAACACCGTCGGCACCGCCCGCGTCAAGCGCGGCATGGCCGAGATGCTCAAGGGCGGCGTGATCATGGATGTGGTCACCCCGGAGCAGGCCAAGATCGCCGAGGACGCCGGTGCGGTCGCCGTGATGGCGCTCGAGCGGGTGCCCGCCGACATCCGCGCCCAGGGTGGCGTGTCGCGGATGAGCGACCCGGACATGATCGACGGCATCATCTCCGCCGTCTCCATCCCCGTGATGGCCAAGGCCCGCATCGGCCACTTCGTGGAGGCGCAGATCCTGCAGAGTCTCGGCGTCGACTACATCGACGAGTCCGAGGTGCTCACCCCCGCCGACTACGCCAACCACATCGACAAGTGGAACTTCACCGTCCCGTTCGTCTGTGGCGCCACCAACCTGGGTGAGGCCCTGCGCCGCATCACCGAGGGCGCGGCGATGATCCGCTCCAAGGGTGAGGCGGGCACCGGCGACGTCTCCAACGCCACCACCCACATGCGCACCATCCGCGGCGAGATCCGCCGGCTGACCTCGCTGTCGGAGGATGAGCTGTTCGTGGCCGCCAAGGAACTGCAGGCGCCCTACGAGCTGGTCCGCGAGGTCGCCCAGACCGGCAAGCTGCCGGTCGTCATGTTCACCGCCGGTGGTATCGCCACCCCCGCCGACGCCGCGATGATGATGCAGCTCGGCGCCGAGGGCGTCTTCGTCGGCTCGGGCATCTTCAAGTCCGGCAACCCCGCCGAGCGCGCCGCCGCCATCGTCAAGGCCACCACCTTCCACGACGACCCCGACGTGCTCGCCAAGGTTTCGCGCGGCCTGGGCGAGGCCATGGTCGGCATCAATGTCGAAGAGATCCCGCAGCCGCACCGTCTGGCCGAGCGCGGCTGGTGATCCGGCGCCCGATGTTGTTCGGGCACTGAGAATTCTGTCCCGTGGGCGTCGTGCGATGCGGCGCCCACGAGGCGTTTCGGCGGTATGGCACCGAACGGAATCGGGCCCGCCGAGTCAGGCGCCCACCAGTTCGGCGGTGATCGCGTCGAGGCGTGTGGCCCGCTCGGGGTCGAAGTCCCGGCCCGTCAACGGGATCGCCTTGCGGCGCCGCAAAGCGATCACCGGGTCGAAGGGTGGCTGGTCGAGGATTCCGACCAGGGGCGCGACCGCCTTGCGCACCGATTGCCCGACGACGTATCCGATTGCCTTGGTCAGCAGCCGCTGTGGTGTCGGCAGCGGATCGGCCATCGCGGTGCGGACCATCAGCGGGTTGTAGAGCACATAGCGGGTGCGCGCCGTGGGATGACGCTGCGCGAAGGCGACGCCGAGCAGGTCGTTGCCGCGCGAGGCCTGCATGGCGGCGCGGGTGCCGGTGTAGCCCGTGCGCAGGTGCAGGTCGTCCCAGTGGATCCGGCCCGGCATGCCACCGGGGCCCGCGATATTCAGCACGACCGGGGCCTGCGCGCGTTCCAGCGCGTCGTACAGGCCGTGCCCCAGCACATATCGGCTCAGATAGTGCAGCGCGAGGGTGAACTCGAACCCGTCCTCGGTCTCCTCGCGGCGCGGCCGGACGCGCTGGGCGCCGAACACCAGTCCGTCGACCACCTCGGTCGATGCGCTGATCCGGGTGAGCGCGGTCCGCATCCCGTCGAGGGTGCTCAGATCGGCGCGTACGAACACCGCGCGTTCGGCCGCGCCGAGCTCGGCGGCGTCGCGGGTGAACGCCGCGCCCTTCTCCGCGCCGCTGGCGACGGCGATCACCCGGTCGCCGCGTTCCAGTAGGCGTAGTCCGAGCCCTTTACCCATGCCGTCGGTGCCGCCGGTGATGACATACGTGCGCATCGAATCCTGTTCTCCTCGAATCGCTCTGGATGGTGGTCATCGGCCGATGATTCGAGGCTAGAAACCGGTGGGTCATCAAGTCAACATCTGATGACTTACCATGACTTCATGGCAGAGACCCCGCCCGCACCTCGACGCCGTGACCGCGCCGCCACCCGCGCCGCCCTGCTCGACGCCGCCCGGATCCGTTTCGCCGCACAGGGTTTCGACGGCACTGGGCTGCGCGAGATCGCCGCCCAAGTCGGGGTCGACCCGGCGCTGATCGCCCGCTACTTCGGTTCCAAACGGCAGCTCTACGCCGAGGCCATGCATGTGGAGATCCCGGTGGGGGTGGCTGCCGATCCGCACCGGCCCGTGGTCAGCATCGCCGACGCCCTGCTCCACGACGTGGTCTACCAGGACTGGTCGGCGTTCGGCGGCGAGCATCCCCTGCTGGTCATGCTGCGCTCGGCCGGGCACGAAGCGGTCCGTGACCAGCTGCGCATCCAACTCTGCGACGGCTATCTCGCCGAGATCACCGACCGGCTCGACGGCCCCGACCCTGCGCTGCGCGCGGAACTGATCGGTGCGCTGCTGATCGGTATGGGTGTGCTGCGCTCGGTGATCGGCGCGCCCGCGATGTCGGGGGCGCCGATCGACCGGACCAGGGTGCTCGCGGCGCGGATGGTCGACGCCCTTACCTGAGGTGGCGCGCTAGGGCTGTTCGAGATCGAGCGCGCTGCCGAAGTCCTCCGCGTATCCGAGCACGAGCATGTCGCGGGCGGGGAGCAGCACGGCCAGTTCGTGCCAGGCGATGGCGTCGGGCAGGCCGTAGAGGTGGACGAGATCGGAGACCACGGCGGCGGCCTCCGCGGCGCTCGGCGCGGTAGGCCGGTCGAAGGCCAGCAGCGCGGCGCCGATCGCGAGGTGCCGGTAGCCGTGCCCGGCCATCCGCCGGACGACAGCGTGATTGGTGAAGATGTTCCAGTCGTCGGCGAAGTAGCCGTTCGGGATTCCCGCGAGGGCGAGGTCGTCGCGCTCCACCGGGACGCGCTGCACCAGGACGGTGGCGTCCAGGGCCTTGTCGGGGGAGCTGTTGAGCCGTACGAGATCGTCGAGGTCGGCGTCGGTGGCCGCACGACTGCCCGCCAGCGACGGCCAGTCGACGCGGCGGTCGGGGGCGTCCAGGAGTGCGGCGATGTGGGCGAGGGTGGCGTTCTCGGCGCGATGCACCGCCACCGGGTCGTCGAAGTCGTAGTCCTCGGCCTGCTCCGCGGCTTGTTCGAGCACGAGCGTGGCGTGCATGCTCGTATAAGCGCACTGGTCCGGGTCGTCGTAGGTGCACAGCAGCCGGGCGTCGGGGTAGGTGGCGCGCAGGGCCGTCAGTGCCTCGCGCACGTCGGCGAAACCGGTGACGCCGTCCAGCCGGGCGACGGTGTTGGAATCGAGGCGATCTCGCACGCCGGGCTCACGGGGTTGGCCGGGTTCGAACAGCGTTGTCTGCACCGTGTCATCGTGGCACGCGTCACCGACAGTGTGGGTTGTCACCAGCTGACACCCACCCGAGGCGACCGGGAAGTCGCTGCCGGCTGGACGTACCGTACAGTCGGTCTGTGACCGCGCTCGACTTCTTCTTGCTGGTCGTCGCGGGTGTGTTCACCGGTTTGATCGGATTCGTCACCGGGATGGCCTCGATCGTCTCCTACCCGGCCCTGCTGGCGGTCGGGCTGCCGCCGGTTGCCGCCAATGTCACCAACACCGTCGCCATGGTCGCGGTCGGGGTGGGCGCGACGGCGAACTCCGGCCGGGAACTGACCGGGCGCGGACCGACATTGGTGCGCTGGGCGGTGTTGTCGGCGATCGGTGGTCTGCTCGGCGCGCTGGCGTTGCTCGTCGCGCCCGCGGGCGCGTTCGAAGTCGTCGTCCCGTTCCTGGTGGCCATCGCCTCGCTCGCGCTGCTGGTGCAACCGGTGGTGCGGCGGCACGTGGGTGAGCTGAACGCGCCGTGGATCGTGCCGCTGGGGGTGCTGCTCATCTCGGTCTACGGCGGCTATTTCGGTGCGGGCGCGGGGGTCATCTATCTGACGCTGATGCTGCTGTGCACCTCCGAATCTCTCTGGAGCGCTTCGGTACTCAAGAGTTTCCTGCTCGGCATCGCCAATCTCGTCGCCGCGGTCGGGTTCGCCGCCTTCGGGCCGGTGCACTGGGGTGCGGCGGTGGCGCTGGGCGCGGGGGCGTTCGTCGGCGGCTGGTGCGGGCCGCCGGTGGTGAAGGTGATCCCGCCGAGCGTGCTGCGGGTGGCCATCGGCATCGCCGGGCTCGGCCTCGCGGTGTACCTGGCACGCTGACGGACGTGTCGGTGCCGGCCCCTAGGGTGCTGAAACATGGGTTACGACATCAGTTTTCATCCGATCGACGTCCGGCTGGCCGAGGAGCGGATCACTCCGTTCCTGGCGGGGCGGGGCAGCGACGACGATCTGGACGACCTGGTCGCCGACGCGGTCCGCCAGGCCAAGGTGCGGTTCCGGGCGAACGCGTGGGGGCTCGGCACGAGCAAAGTCGTCGATCGCGCCGATTTCGATACGTCCCTCTACATCTGGGGCCGCCCGTTCTTCGTCACCGCCGAGTCCCCAGCCGCGGTCGCCGAGACCGTCCTGCGCTACACCAGGGCCGATACCGACACCGTCGACGAGCTGGCCCGCACCCAGCTCGCCCAGCTCGACCGGGCCCTGCTCGACCGGGTCGAACCCGATCCGAGCGGCACCCTGCCCGCCGACGAGCACCTGGCCACCGGTTTCCGCTGGAAACTCGACCTGCTGCGCGCGGCCGCCGTCGCGGTGCGCGCGGGCCGCCCGACGGTGCGCAACGGCGACGACGAGCTCGCCGCCGCCGACGTCCTCACCGGCAACGCGCAGTTCTGCACGGTCGAATTCCTCGCCGCGCTGCTGCCCGGCTGGATCGACCGCGGCCGGGTCTGGCCGACCGAACTCGCCGAGAACGCCGCGACCGACGGCTACGCTCCGCTCGGCGGCAACGATCCGCTGCTCGGTGTACTCGCGACCGAATTCCCCACGCTCACTTGGGAATCCAACTGGACCATTCCCACCAACTACGCCGTCGGCGGCTACACGGCACCGACCGAGGTCCGGCCGCTGCGTGACTGGCTCGCGCGGAATGCCGAACCGCTCGCGGCGGTGGGGGACCAGTGGAACGACCGCGCGCCGGTCCGGCGGACGCTGCGCAAGATCGACGAGGCGCTGGCCCTGGCCGAGTCGACCGGCACCGCCTTCGTCGAGGCCGCCGAGATCTATATCCCTATACAGGGCACGATCAACTGAAAAGTTCGGCTGTCGAAGTGCGCCGCGGTCCGTAGCCTGGAAGAGGTGCACCACTCCGATATCGAAATCGCTATTCGCGCAACACAAGTCGCTTCCGGAGTGATCCGGGACGCGTTCCGGGAGCCGGTCACCCGGCACGCCAAGCACGGCGACGACTTCGCCACCCATGCCGACCTGGCCGCCGAACGCGCCATTCTCGACCTGCTCACCACCGCCCGCCCCGGCGACCGTTTCGTGGCCGAGGAATCCGGGATCACCGGCGCCGAGGACACCGACCGCAGCTGGTTCGTCGACCCGCTCTGCGGCACCCGCAATTTCGCGGTCGCGACCTCGTTCGTCGCGGTCAATGTCGCCCTGCGGGTCGGCGGCCGGGTCAGCGCGGCCGCGACGGCGGATCCCTTTGCCGCCGAGGTGTTCTGGGCCGCGGACGAGGGTGCGTTCGTGCGCCGCGACGGCCGCGACGAACCACTCGCCCCGCGCGCGGACAGCCGGCTCGTCGACGTCGACCTGGACCAGCCGTTCCCCTGGTCGACGCCGGCGCGCCTGCTCGACGCGAACGGTTTCGCCGGCCGTTTCCACGCCCGTGTGCTGTCCACCTCACTGGCCCTGGTCTGGGTTGCCGCCGGCCGTCGCGCCGCCTATGTGACCGGCGGTGACCTCCGCGACAGCGTGCACTTCACCAGCGCCATCGCCATCTGCCAGGCCGCCGGCTGCGTCGTCACCGGTGTAGCGGGTCAGCCGTTACACACCGCCCCGCACGGCCTCATCGCCGCCGCCGACGCCGAAACCCATGCCCGTCTGGTCGAGGCGATCGGCGGACTGCGCGGGATCCGCGCCGCGGGCTAGGTGTGCGGCGCGAAATCCGGTTGCCCGCCCTGTGATCATGGACAAGTGAGTACCGAGGTCGACTTCGCCGGCAATTTCGAGATCCATCTGACCGTGCGCGCGGACGGGCCCGACGTCCTGGCGGCCCTGGAAAGCCATGGCGCGCAACGGGAGATGAAGTTCACCCACATCGTCCTCGCGCGCGGTCGCGTGGCCGATCAGCCGATGCTGACCCTGCGTCACACCGGTGATCTGGCCTCGGTCACCGCGACAGCGCGGTCGGCGGCCGAGGAACTCCGTGCCGCCGGATTCCCGCTGATCCGCACGAAGATCGAGGCCGATCGGTGGGCGAAAGGGGTGCCCGCCACCGATCGGGCGGCACGCGCGCTGGGGCCACACCGGTACTTCGAACACCACATCAAGGTGCTGCTGCCCGACGGCGCGGCACCGGCGGCGCTGATCGCCGCCTGCGCCGGGCACCAGGCGCACGTGTCCGCTAATGCCTGGCGCACCAGGCCGGACGGGCGCACCGAACGTTTCGTCACCCAGCGGTTCCGGCTGACAGGTGCGTGCAGCGCGGACAGCCGGCTGTCGCTGCTGGAAGCACGATTGCGTGCGGACGGCTACGAGATCCTGTCCACCGAACGGGAATTCGTCGTCCACGACAGCGACGAATCGGTCGATGACGGCTGGCTGGCCGAGGACCCGAGCGCGCTGCCGCCGACGCCGTGGCGGCACTTTCCCAGTGGTCCGTGGCGGGCCGAGCAGCAGCGGGTGCCTGCCGAACCGCCGTCGGTGGCACTCGCCGACGCGGGCAAGTTCCCGGCGACATTGCTGCCGGTCGGCGCCGACGGGGTCGGGCAGCGGCCGGTCTTCGACCCGGCCTACGCGGACCGGTGGTTCGGGGTGCGGCTGAGCGAGCCGTATTTCGACGACGACACGATCGCCGGGAAGTGGCGGGTGGCCCGCCGCGCCGCGCTCGACCACGTCCTGGCCGGCCTCGCCGCCACCCGGTGGGCCGAGCAGGTGATGGTGCGCGGCAGCGTGCTGCTGCGGGCCTGGTTCGGCGAGGACGCCAGGGAGCCCGGCGATCTGGATTTCGTGGTGCTGGACGCGGACTGGACCTTGGAGGACCCGCGCACCACCGCCGTGTTCGACGAGGTCGCCCGCGCCGCCGAGCGGTGTGGCACGTCGTCGTCGGTGCGCATCGATGCCGCGGGCGCGGTCTCGGACCGGATCTGGACCTATGACCGGGTGCCCGGCCGCCGGCTGGTGCTGCCCTGGTCGAGTACCGAACCCGGTGTGCCCGGTGGCAGTGTGCAACTGGACTTCGTCTTCGGCGAGCAGCTGCCGGAACCGCCGATCCGCGCCGAGGTCGCCCGGATCGGCTCGCCCGGACCGGGCGCGGTGCTGCTCACCGCGAGCCCACAGCTGTCGCTGGCGTGGAAACTGCTGTGGCTGGCGACCGATCGGTACCCGCAGGGCAAGGATCTCTACGACGCGGTACTGCTGGCCGAATGCACCGAGCTGCCGCCCGAGCTGATCCGGGCGGTCACCGCCGAGGCCGAGGACGGCCCGTGGGAAGCCGATTTCGCCGACGGTGTGATCTGGGCGCAGGAGGCCGACTGGCCCGAATTCGCCAAGGACCACCCGCTGCTGGCCGACGAACACGACGCGTTCGTCTGGCGCCTGGCCACCGCGCTCGCGGCGCACCGGCCCGACGGCACGGCCGGCGCCCTGGACCGGCTCACCGCGCGCTGTGGATATCGGCTCGACGAGTTGCGCGAGGTCTACCGCGCGGGCGGGCTGAGCGCGCTGGCACCTGCGCTCGACCGGTATCCGCAGTCCACGGTGTTCCGGCTGGTCACCCTGCACGCGGTGCTCGGACCGCAGCGGTGCACGCTGTGCGAGGCGGCGCGGCTGCTGACCGAGATGCCGGTGCCCGCCGACAGTGAGATGCCGGCCCGGGTCGACCCGGCGGTGATCGCCGCGGCGCTGGAATCGGTTGCCGCGCCCTGACGCTCGGCACGAAGTCCACAGAGCGTCGTTGTATGTGTCTCAGGGTTTCCTCAATTTCACTCGGTAGCGTCACCGCCGTGGCATCGTGGCCGGGCGTCGTGCGGGCGGACGGTGCGATGCCGTCGCCCGTAGGGTGAGAAACGAACGACCCGACATGAAGGACGAGTGGATGAAGTTTCGTAGGACCGGACGTGTGGCGATCGCTGGCCTGGCCGTGGTTGCCGCGCTCGGACTGAGCGCGTGCAGCGACGACAAGGGCGAGACGGTCGCCAAGCCCACCACGAGCACCAAGAGCTCGGCGGCAGGCACGCCCACCGTGAACCTTCCCGCGGTGCCGACCGTCGAGGAGCTCAACGAGAAGCTCACCACCGCCCTCGACCCGTCGATCCCGAACGAGCAGAAGCTCGACTTCGTCCAGGGCGTCGAGGCCGATCCCGAGCTGCCCAACCGCCTGGCCGTGGCCGCACAGGACGCCGGCGTGCAGGTGAAGGTCACCGACGTGACCTCCTTCGGCGACAGCGTCAACGCCAAGGCCGACTTCACCATCAACGGCCAGACCAATGTCGTCGACGTGCCGTTCGTGGCCGAGGACGGCAAATGGAAGGTCCAGAAGGCGTGGGCCTGCACCATGCTGACCAACCTCGGCCAGCAGTCGGCCGCCTGCGCCTGAGTCACGCACCCGGCGAACCCCGATCGGACTCGTGTCCGGTCGGGGTTTTTCGTGGTCCGGCCGGCGAGGCGATAATCTCGAGCACATGGCGACAATCGAAGAGGCGCTCGCGATCGAGCGGCTGGAGCGCGACATCTTCCGCGGTGCGTCCACCGAGTCCCAGTTACCGCGCACCTTCGGTGGACAGGTGGCGGGGCAGGCGCTGGTGTCGGCGGTGCGTACCGTGGACGCGAGCTTCCAGGTGCACTCGCTGCACGGCTACTTCCTGCGGCCGGGCAACCCCGAGGAACCCACCGTGTACCTGGTGGAGCGGATCAGGGACGGTCGTTCGTTCTGTACCCGCCGGGTCACCGGGGTCCAGGACGGGCAGGCGATCTTCATGATGTCGGCCTCGTTCCATCATGGCGACGAAGGACCCGAGCATCAGGATGTGATGCCGAAGCTCGAGGGTCCCGACGACCTGCCCGACGCCAGCGTGACCATGAGCCCGGAGCGGCTGTGGGCGATGCGCGAATGGGAACACTGGGACATCCGCACCGTCCCGCAGGACCAGGTGGTCGCGCGCGACGGCGCGGTCTCGCCACAGCAGGTGTGGTTCCGCTACCGGCACGCGCTGCCCGACGACCCGCTGTTCCACGTGTGCACCCTGGCCTACATGAGCGATATGACGCTGCTCGGTTCCTCGAAGGTGATCCACCCCGACGAACCCACCCAGAACGCCTCGCTCGACCACGCCATGTGGTTCCTGCGCCCGTTCCGCGCCGACGAATGGCTGCTCTACGACCAGTCCTCGCCCTCGGCGGGCTTCGGCCGCGCGCTCACCGGCGGCAAGATCTGGGATCGCGAGGGCAACCTGGTCGCCGCGGTCGTCCAGGAGGGCCTGATCCGGACACCGCGCCACCAGTAGCGCGAATGCACCCGCCGTCGGCACCACCGTGACGGTGACCGTGAGCGGGCGCACATCGGCCCGGCTCGTAAGCTCAGCGGCTGTGAACGCATTCCCGTCCGACCGGCCCACCATCGGTGTCCTCGCCCTGCAGGGTGATGTGCGCGAACACGTTGCCGCGCTGGAGCACTGTGGCGCCGAACCGGTGCTGGTGCGGCGCGAGGCCGAGCTGGCCGCCGTCGACGGGCTGGTACTGCCCGGGGGTGAGTCCACTGCCATCTCCAAGCTGCTGGTGGCCTTCGACCTGCTCGAACCCCTGCGCGCGCGGCTGCGTGACGGGCTGCCCGCGTTCGGGTCCTGCGCGGGCATGATCCTGCTGGCCTCGGAGGTGCTCGACACCAGGGCCGACGCCCAGCATCTGTCCGGCATCGATATGACGGTGCGGCGCAACGCCTTCGGCCGCCAGGTGGATTCCTTCGAGACAGACCTCGACTTCACCGGGCTCGACACGCCGGTGCGTGCGGTGTTCATCCGCGCACCGTGGGTCGAGCGGGTGGGGCCCGGCGTCGAGGTGCTGGCGCGGGTGCCGCACGGACCGGCGCAGGGCACGATCGTGGCCGTGCGGCAGGGCGATGTCGTGGCGACCTCCTTCCATCCCGAGGTCACCGGCGATCTGCGCGTGCACGAACTGTTCGTGGATCTGGTCCGCAAGTCTCGGTGAACGCCCGCGGCCACTCCTCGCGCGCGGCCCGAGTAGGCTGGTTCGAGCTTGTCCGCCCGGGCAGACGCGCAACCGACCTGAAGGAAGTAGGGCATGAGCGGCCACTCCAAATGGGCCACCACCAAGCACAAGAAGGCGGGAATCGATGCCAAGCGCGGCAAACTCTTCGCCAAGCTGATCAAGAACATCGAGGTGGCGGCCCGCACCGGTGGTAGTGACCCTGCGGGTAACCCGACGCTGTACGACGCCATCCAGAAGGCGAAGAAGTCGTCGGTCCCCAACGACAACATCGAGCGTGCCCGCAAGCGCGGCGGCGGCGAGGAAGCCGGCGGCGCCGACTGGCAGACGATCATGTACGAGGGCTACGGCCCCAACGGTGTCGCGGTGCTCATCGAGTGCCTCACCGACAACCGCAACCGCGCCGCCGGCGAGGTCCGCGTGGCGATGACCCGCAACGGCGGCAACATGGCCGACCCGGGTTCGGTGGCGTACCTGTTCGGCCGCAAGGGCGTGGTGACCCTCGACAAGAACGGCCTGTCCGAGGACGACATCCTCGAGCACGTCCTCGACGCGGGCGCCGAAGACGTCAACGACCTGGGCGATTCCTTCGAGATCATCAGCGAGCCCGGCGATCTGATCGCCGTGCGCAGCGCGCTGCAGGCCGCAGGCATCGACTACGACTCCGCCGAGTCCGGCTTCCAGGCCTCGGTGTCGGTCGCGGTCGACGCCGAGGGTGCCCGCAAGGTGCTCAAGCTGGTCGACGCGCTCGAGGACAGCGACGACGTGCAGAACGTCTACACCAATGTCGACATCTCCGACGAGGTCGCCGCCGAACTCGACGACGAGTAGATCCGGCAACAACGCTGAAACCGCCCCGGCCGTGACATCGGCCGGGGCGGTTCACGTTTCGGCTAAGACGCGCGTTTCTCGTAGTACCCCGCCATGGCCGGGTAGTAGTCCGCGAAGTCCGGTCGCTCGGTGTGGGTGCAGGCGGCGACGAACATGTCCGCGTAGTACTCCCAGCCGGGACCGATCTGCGGGATCTCGGTCAGCTGGTACTCCGAAGTGAGGTGGTGGACCAGACGGACCTCGGTGGCCGCCCCGGTGTCGAGCAGCGTCACCTCCAGCTGCCACACCCCGATCTGGTCGGTGGCGGACAGGCCCAGGTGGATCGGCGGCGTGCAGTCGTCGATGTTCATCCCGGTCCACGGCTCGCCCTCCTCGAACCGCATCTGCACGCGGATGGTGTTGCCGGTGCCCGCGTCGCCCTCCCAGGTGCCGTACCAGGCCACGGTCAGGTGCGGATCGGTCAACCGGGCCCAGACCTCCTCGATCGGCAGACCCAGGGAGCGGGTGATCACCAGATCCCGGCCGTCGGATGTCGGCAGGACCTCGCCGGTGGGTACGGGCATGCGCGGTTCTCCTCGGCTCGGTGGAGCGACGATCGGCGACGCAGTCGACGGTACGCCGCGGTATCCGCTGGTGTCGTGCCCGGCGCGGCCAGCACAATGGACCTGTGACACGAATCGAGGCGATCCGCCGGGGCCGAGGTGGAGCAGGTGCGATTCGTGCTGTTCGACGACCGTGCGCTCACGGTCTTCCGCGCGGCGCTGACCTAGCCTGAGCTGCCGGATCCTGCGTGGCGGCGAGGTTCTCGACGAGGAGGGGCTCGTGTCGCTGGTCGGGGGTCGCGGCGGAATGCTCTAGACTTTCGAACAACTGTTCGTGTCTTCGAAGGGGCTGCCGGTGCGGGTGATGGGCGTCGATCCCGGGCTCACCCGGTGCGGGCTCAGCATGGTCGACAGCGGACCGGGGCGCAAAATCGTCGCGCTCGATGTCGGGGTGGTGCGGACGCCGCCGGAGGCGGAGCTGGCGCTGCGGCTGATGGCGGTCGCCGATGCCGCCGAGGAGTGGATGGACACGCACCGTCCCGAAGCCGTCGCCATCGAACGAGTCTTCGCCCAGCACAACGTGCGGACCGCGATGGGGACCGCGCAGGCGGGTGGCGTGATCGCACTGGCCGCGGCGCGGCGCGGGATCAAGGTCGCCTTCCACACGCCCAGCGAGGTGAAGGCCGCCGTCACCGGCAACGGCACCGCGGGCAAGGCGCAGGTCACCGCCATGGTGACCCGGATTCTCGGCTTGCAGGTCGCCCCGAAACCGGCCGACGCCGCCGACGCGCTCGCCCTGGCGATCTGTCATTGTTGGCGGGCGCCGCTGCTGGACCGGATGGCGGCCGCGCAGGCGCAGGCCGACGAGGTGCGGCGCCGCTACGAACAACGGCTGGCCGAACAACGGAAGGTGGTGCGCGGGTGATCGCGTCGGTACGCGGTGAGGTACTCGAGATCGCGCTCGATCACGTGGTGCTCGAGGCCGCCGGGGTCGGCTACCGGCTCAATGTCACGCCGGCGACGCTGGCCGGGCTCACCCGCGGGGAGGACGCCCGGCTGTACACGGCGATGATCGTGCGCGAGGACTCGATGACGCTGTTCGGCTTCGCCGACACCGAGGCCCGCGACCTGTTCGGCCTGCTGCAGACCGTTTCTGGTGTCGGCCCGCGCCTGGCCATGGCGGTCCTGGCCGTCCTGGAACCCGAAGCGCTGCGCAAAGCGCTCGCCGAGAGCAATGTCTCCGCGCTGACCCGGGTGCCCGGCATCGGCAAGCGCGGCGCCGAACGCATGGTCGTCGAACTGCGCGACAAGGTGAACCTGGTGCCCGTCCCGGCCGGTCCGCCCGGTGCGCAGGCCCCGATCACGCCGGTGCGCGACCAGGTCGCCGAGGCGCTCGTCGGCCTGGGCTTCCCGGCCAAACAGGCCGAACAGGCCGTCGACACCGTGCTCGCCGAACAGCCCGCCGCGACCACCTCGGTGGCCCTGCGCGCCGCGCTCGGCCTGCTCGGCAAGAACAGGTAGGCCATGGATTCCGATTTCGACGCCGACGAATCCGCCGTCACCGCGAGCTATCTGCACTCCGACGGCGAGACCGAGACCGGCCTGCGCCCCACCTCGCTCGACGACTTCATCGGCCAGCCGCGCGTGCGCGAACAACTGGCCCTGGTGCTGCGCGGTGCCCGGCTGCGCGGCGCCACCCCCGACCACGTCCTGCTCTCCGGCCCGCCCGGTCTCGGCAAGACCAGCATGGCGATGATCATCGCCACCGAACTCGGCACCGCCCTGCGGATCACCTCCGGGCCCGCCCTGGAACGCGCCGGCGATCTGGCCGCGATGCTGTCGAACCTGGTCGAAGGCGATGTGCTGTTCATCGACGAGATCCACCGGATGGCCCGGCCCGCCGAAGAGATGCTGTACCTGGCGATGGAGGACTTCCGCGTCGACGTGGTCGTCGGCAAAGGGCCCGGCGCCACCTCGATCCCGCTCGACATCGCCCCGTTCACCCTGGTCGGCGCCACTACCCGGGCCGGCGCGCTGACCGGCCCGCTGCGCGACCGCTTCGGCTTCACCGGCCACATGGACTTCTACGAACCCGCCGAACTGCTGCGGATCCTGCAACGTTCGGCGCGCATCCTCGGCGTGCGGATCGACCACGCGGCCGCCGCCGAGGTGGCCGGACGCTCGCGCGGCACCCCCCGCATCGCCAACCGGCTGCTGCGCCGGGTACGTGACTTCGCCGAGGTCAGAGCCGACGGCGTCGTCACCACCGAGATCGCCTGCGCGGCGCTCGAGGTCTACGACGTCGACGCGCTCGGCCTGGACCGGCTCGACCGCGCGGTGCTCGGCGCGCTGGTGCGCGGCTTCGGCGGGGGACCGGTCGGTGTCTCGACCCTGGCCGTCGCCGTCGGCGAGGAAGCGGCCACCGTCGAGGAGGTGTGCGAACCGTTCCTCGTGCGCGCCGGACTCGTCGCGCGCACCCCGCGCGGACGCGTCGCCACCGCCGCCGCCTGGGAACATCTGGGCCTGGTGCCGCCGCCGGATCTGGTCATCGGTGCGATCGAAGTGCGTGGGCGCGAACCGCAACCGAGCGCGGAACTGCTGGACTGACCCGCCCGGACCCGGTGGGCACGGCGCGCCGCGGTCGTCTACTGTCGGCGTGGTGGCAGTCCATGCGGTGGTGCAGCGTCTTCCCGAGCCGTTGCGTTCCCTGCTGTTGAAGCACCGGGAACTCCTGAAATTCGCGGTCGTCGGCGCGATCACCTGGTTCATCGACACCGGCGTGGTCTACGCGGTGAAGCTGACCGTCCTCGGCGACAAGCCGCTGACCGCGCGGCTGCTCGGCGCGCTGATCGCGACCATCGCCTCCTACATCCTCAACCGCGAATGGTCCTTCCGGGCCCGCGGCGGGCGCCAGCGCAGCCACGAGGCCGCGCTGTTCTTCACCGTGAGCGCGCTGGGCATCGTGGTCACCATGATCCCGCAGGCACTGTCGCTGTACGTGCTGAATCTGCGTGTGCCGCATGTGGGTCCGACGGTGCAGATGGTCGCCAACTTCACCAGCGGCCAGATCCTCGGCGTCCTGCTGGCGATGGCGTTCCGCTTCTGGGCGTTCCGCCGCTACGTCTTCCCCGACGACCTGCGCGCCGCTGAACTGCAGAGCATCCAGGGGTAGGGGTTGGTTCAGCTCCGCCGTTCGGCGCGATCGAGCGCGGTGATCACCAGGTCGACGAAGGCGTCGACCTCCTCGCGGGAATAGCCGCGGGTACTCAGCCGCGCGTCGGTGAACCGCACGCTGCGCACATCGGCGGCGGTGAGACTGCCCGGCCCGTTGTGGGCCAGGGTCGCCGCGACCAGGTCGAGGAACGCGTCGACCTCGTCCTCGTGATAGCCGCGCCTGCCCACCGCGGACATGCTGAACCGCATCCGGTGCACGTCGTCGGGGGTGAGCATCTCGGCCAGATCGTCGCCGGTCCGCGCGGCCGGCACGGGCGCGCCGCCCTTCTGGCGGTATTCCAGTTCGGTGCGGACCCGGTCGAGGAAGTCGTCGACCTGATCGGCCTGGTAGCCGCGCCCACCGAAACGGGGTGCGCCGAAATGCACGTGACGGATGTCGTCGGCGGTGAGTGCGCCCTGACCGTCCAGGGTGGCCGAGACCAGTTCCAGGAAGGCGTCGACCTCGTCTGCGTGGTAGCCGCGATGCCCCAGCGTCGGCATGGCGAAGTGGGTGCGGCTCACATCGTCGGGCGTCACAGCGGTCATTGTGTCAGGAGTGTCCTTCTATCCCAGGGGTTTTCGGCACGGCCGGGCGGTACGGACATCGCTGGGGAACAGTCGCCGCCGGGCGTGACTGTACACCGGTACAATAGTGTGTCATCTTGTAACAGACACTTGTTTCGCTGGGAGGTCGGTCATGGCACCTCAACTGGACGCGGTCGTGGTGGGGGCGGGTTTCGGTGGCATCGGCGCCGCCATCGAACTCGACCGGCTCGGTCTGCGCGATTTCGTCATCCTGGAGCGGGAGGACGACCTGGGCGGTACTTGGCATGTGAACCGGTACCCAGGCCTGGCGGTCGACATCGCCTCGGTCACCTACTCCTATTCCTTCGAGCCGAACCCGTTCTGGAGCAGACTCTTCGCCCCGGGCGCCGAGCTGAAGAAATACGCCGAGCACGTGGCCGACAAGTACGACCTGCGCGGGCGGATGCGGTTCGGCACCGTCGTCGACGGCGCGCGCTGGGACGAGGACAACCAGCACTGGGTGGTGAGCATCGCCGGCGGGCAGACCCTGACCGCGCGCTACCTGCTCACCGCCACCGGGTTCCTGTCCCAGCCCTACACCCCGCCGTTCCCCGGCATCGAATCCTTCGCCGGCAAGATCATCCACACCACCGCCTGGGACGACTCCTACGACCTGACCGGGCGCAAGGCCGCGATCATCGGCACCGGCGCCACCGCGGTCCAGCTGGTGCCCGAGGTCGCCGAGCGGGTCGCCGAGCTGACCGTCTTCCAGCGCACGCCGATCTGGGTGGTGCCCAAGATCGACGCGCCGATCCCGGGCGCGGTCCAGCAGCTCTTCGCCAAGGTGCCGCTGACCCAGAAGGCCGCCCGCCTGGTCAACACCGGCATGCTCGAGGCGCTCATGGTGGTCGGCGTGCTGCACTACGCGCAGGCCAAACCGCTCAACAAGGCCGCCGCCGCGCTGGCCAAGGCACACCTGTTCGCGCAGGTCCGTGACCCGCAGACCAGAGCGCGGCTGACCCCGCACTACGACTTCGGCTGCAAACGGCCCACCTTCTCCAACCAGTACTTCAAGACCTTCAACCAGCCGCACGTGCGGCTCGAGACCAACTCGATCGACCACATCGAACCCGACGGCATCGTCACCGCCGACGGGCACAAGACCGAGATCGACACGTTGCTGCTGGCCACCGGCTTCAACCTGTGGGACGTGAACTTCCCGGCCATCGAGATCGTCGGGCGCGACGGGGTGAATCTCGGGAAATTCTGGCGCGACAACCGTTTCCAGGCCTACGAGGGCATCACCGTGCCCAAATTCCCCAACTTCCTCAGCCTCAACAGCCCGTACTCCTACAGCGGGCTGTCCTACTTCACCACCATCGAGGCCCAGATGAAGCACATGGGCAGGCTGTTCACCGAGCTGTTCCGGCGCGGCGAGGACACCTTCGAGGTCACCGAGCGGGCCAACGCCGCATTCCTCGACCGGGTCACCGCGAAGCTGGGCGCCTCGGTGTTCTACGGCGGCGACTGCTCCACCGCGCGCAGCTACTACTTCAACCAGCACGGGGAGGCGGCGCTGCTGCGCCCGACCAGCACCGCCAGCGCGCACCACGAGGCGGTCACCTTCCCGCTCGACGACTACACCTACGGCCGCACCGCCTGAACGGCCGTCCGAGGCCACCGGCCCCGGTCCGCACCCACGCGGACCGGGGCCGTTTTCGCCCGCGTGGCGGTGTCCGGTGTGTCGGCGCGGCGGAGAACTGGCAGACTGTCAGGCGTACTTGCACGTCCACCCACTGACTAGGGACTGACTTCGACGATGGACTTCCTGTTTCCGCTGCTGATCCTGGCCCTGCTCGTGCCGATGTTCTTCGGTATCCGCAAACAGAAGCGGGAGGCCGAGAAGGTCTCGAGCATGCAGGAAGGGCTGAAGGTCGGCGATCAGGTGATCACCACCTCCGGTCTGTACGGCACCGTCGTCGACCTCGACGAAGCCAGCGTCGACCTGGAGATCGCCGAGGATGTCGTCACCACCTGGCTGCGCCAGGCGATCCGTGAGGTGCGTGCCGAGGAGCAGGCCGCCGACGAGACCCCCGACGTGACCGACGCCCCGGTCGAGGAAGCCCCGGAGCAGACCGAGACCCGGCTGACCAAGGACTGACCTGTGCCACCCCCGCCGGGTCGCGCGCCGTCGTCGTGTGCCCGGCCGGGCACCGCTGTGCCCACCGATCCATCCTCGACTTCCGCCTAGGAGATGACCTGCTGTGCCACCTTCCCAGGGATCGGCGCATCCGTTCCGGCTGCTCGGCGTCTACGCCGCGCTGCTGGCCGTGATCTACGCGCTGGTGTTCTTCACCGGTGACCATTCCCCCACGCCCAAGCTCGGCATCGACCTGCAGGGCGGTACCCGCGTCACCTTGACCGCGCGCACCCCCGACGGCAGCCAGCCCAGCCAGGACAGCCTGAAGAAGGCCCAGGAGATCATCGAGAACCGCGTCAACGGTCTCGGCGTCTCCGGCTCCGAAGTGGTCATCGACGGCGACAACCTCGTCATCACGGTGCCCGGCGAGGACGGCCAGCAGGCCCGTGCGCTGGCCACCACGGCCAAGCTCTACATCCGGCCGGTGCTGGCCGCCACCCAGCCGCAGGCGGGCGGCACCACGCCGCAGACGCCGGCGCCCGGTGAAACCCCGGCCACCGAGACACCCGCGCCTGGTGAAACCCCGGCCTCCGAGACGCCGGCGCCCGGCGAGACTCCCGCCGAGACTCCGGCGCCCACCGCCGACCCGAACGCCCCGGCGGCGGGCGAGCCGACCACCCCGGCCCCGCAGTCGCGGGTGTTCCCGGCCCAGGCACCCACGCCGACGCCCGCGCCCGGTGCCCCCAGCGCCGCCGAGCAGCAGGCCAAGGAGATCGCCGACGCCAAGGCGCTGCGCCAGAGCACCGATCAGGCCACCCAGCAGCTCGCCATGGCGAGCATGGACTGCACCGTGCCCGACCCGCTGGCCGGCAACGACGACCCGGCCCTGCCGCTGGTCACCTGCTCGCAGGACGGCACCGAGGTGTTCCTGCTCGGCCCCAGCCGCATCGACGGCCAGGAGATCGCCGACGCCACCTCCGGCCTGAACTCCCAGCAGGCCCGCCACGAGGTGAACCTGGAATTCCGGTCCGCCGGCGCCGACGCGTGGGCGGACCTGACCGGCGAGTACGTGTACAAGCGGGTGGCCTTCGTGCTCGACTCGCAGGTGGTCAGCGCGCCGCAGGTGCAGCAGGGCCCGCAGCTGGGCGGCCGCACCTCGATCTCGGGCAGCTTCACCGCCGACAGCGCCGCCGAGCTGGCCAACACGCTCAAGTACGGTTCGCTGCCGCTGTCGTTCCAGACCTCCGAGGCCGAGACGGTCTCGGCGACGCTGGGCCTGTCCTCGCTCAAGGCCGGTCTGCTGGCCGGCGCGGTCGGCCTGATCGCGGTGCTGCTGTACTGCCTGTTCGTCTACCGGATGCTCGGCCTGCTGGCCGGGTTCTCGCTGATCGCGGCCGGTGTCGCCGTCTACGGCATCATCGTGCTGCTCGGGCGCTGGATCGGGTTCACCCTCGACCTGGCCGGGATCGCCGGTCTGATCATCGGTATCGGCCTGACCGCCGACTCGTTCGTGGTGTTCTTCGAACGCATCAAGGACGAGATGCGCGAGGGCCGCAGCTTCCGCTCGGCCGTGCCGCGCGGCTGGGCCCGCGCCCAGCGCACCAACCTCTCCGGTAAGACGGTCAGCCTGATCGCCTCGGTCGTGCTGTACCTGCTCGCCGCAGGCCAGGTGAAGGGCTTCGCCTTCACCCTCGGTGTCACCACCGTCCTCGACGTGATCGTGCTCTACCTGGTCACCGCCCCGCTGATGATGCTCGCCGCGCGCTCGCCGTTCTGGGCCAAGCCGTCGGTGAACGGGCTGGGGTCGATGCAGCAGATCGCCAGGGAGCGCGGCGCCGGGCAGTCCCGGCCGAAGGAGATGTCTCGATGAGCAACGACAAGCCCACCGACGAGTCGGTGTTCCTGGACAAGGCCGAGCCCACCCAGGGCCCGAAGCACGGTTTCTTCGAACGTCTCTACACCGGTACCGGTGGCTTCCCGATCGTCAGCAAGCGCAAGTTCTTCTACGGGGTGGCGGCAGTGCTGCTGCTGATCTCGGCGCTCAGCATCGGGCTGCGCGGATTCACCCTCGGTATCGACTTCGCCGGTGGCTCGCGTATCCAGGTGCCCGCCGCCGATGTCACCACCCAGCAGGTGGAGGACACCTACGCCGCCGCCCTGGGCCACGGCCCGGTCTCGGTGCAGCAGGTCGGCTCCGGTGACTCGGCCACCATCCAGGTGCGCTCGGAGACCCTGGACCGCGACCAGACCGCGCAGGTGCAGGAATCGCTGCGCACGCTGCTCACCCAGGAATCCGGCACCGAGGTCAGCGTCGACGCGATCAGCATCGCCGAGATCAGCGAGACCTGGGGCGGTCAGATCACCCAGAAGGCGCTGATCGCGCTGGTGGTGTTCGTGCTGCTGACGATGATCTACATCGCCATCCGCTTCGAACGCGACATGTCGATCGCGGCGATCGTGTCGCTGTTCTTCAACCTGATCGTCACCGCCGGCATCTACTCGCTGGTCGGGTTCGAGGTGACCCCGGCCGCGGTGATCGGTCTGCTCACGATCCTCGGTTACGTGCTCTACGACAACGTGGTCGTCTTCGACAAGGTCGAGGAGAACACCCGCGGCGTCCTGCACCTGAACAAACGCACCTACGCCGAACAGGCCAACCTGGCCGCCAACCAGACCCTGATGCGCTCGATCAGCACCACCGTCATCGGCATCCTGCCGATCATCGGCATGCTGGTGATCGCGGTGTGGCTGCTCGGCGTCGGCACCCTCAAGGACCTGGCGCTGGTGCAGCTGGTCGGCATGATCGTCGGCGCCTACTCGTCGATCTTCCTGGCCGTGCCGGTGCTGGTGTCGATCAAGGAACGCTGGGGCCCGGTGGCCGCGCACACCAAGAAGGTGCTCGCCAAGCGCGCCGCCGGTGACACCCGGGTACCGGTGTCCGCCGGTGCGCCGCGTGGTCCACGACCGGTCGACGCGGGCGCGCCCCGGCCGGGTGCGCGCCCGAGCGGAAAGCGGCAGAGAAGGCACTGACGGCGACAGCAGGGGGTCTCACCATGCGACGCAGCACGATTCGACTGATCGCCACGGTGGCCACGGCGGCGGTGGCCACCGGTGTCGTGGCCGGATGTTCGAGCAAGAACCAGGTGCCCTCCATCGGGTACGCCGTGGACGCGACGATCGCCAGTTACAACGGCGGCAGCACGCTCGGCGCGACCAGCGGCGCCACGGCCGTGTTCGGTCGGGTGCTCACCGGGTTCTTCTACACCGGACCCGATGGCCAGCAGGTAGCCGACACCGACGCGGGCACGGCCAAGGAGGTGCCCGGCGAGACCCAGACGGTGCAGTACCGGCTCAATCCGGACGGGGTGTACTCCGACGGGGTGAGCACCTCCTGCGACGATCTGGTGCTGGCCTGGTCGGCGCGCTCGGGCCGGTTCACCCGGCCCGGTGACAACGGCCAGGTGCCGCTGTTCGACGCGGCGAGCACCGCAGGCTACGAGGACATCGAACGGGTCGACTGCCAGCCCGGATCCAAGGACGCCACCGTGGTGTTCCGGCCCGGCAAGCACTACCTGCCCTGGCGCACCCTGTTCACCGCAGGCGAGCTGATGCCCGCGCACGTGGTGGCCCAGGCCGTTGGCGTGCCGAACGTGGTGGACGCGCTGCGGACCGGTGACGGCGCCGTGGTCGGCCGGATCGCCGACTTCTGGAACGCGGGCTGGACCATGGCGCCCGGTGCGCTGGATCTGGCGAAGTTCCCGTCCTCGGGGCCCTACCGGATCGAATCCTTCGGCGCGCAGGACGGTTTGGTGCTCGTCGCCAACGAGAAATGGTGGGGCGCTGCCCCGAAGACCAGCCGGATCGTGGTGTGGCCAAGGGGCACCGACTACGCGGCCAAGGCGAAGGAGAACGCGCTGGGCGTCGTCGACGTGGGCGCGGGCTCGGTCGCGGAGCTCGACCTCGACGGATTCGACACGCGGACCGTCCCCGGACGCGGTGCCGAACAGCTGATCCTCGCCAGCGGGGGAGTGTTCGGGCCCGCGGAGGTGCGCCGCGCGTTCGCGCAGTGCGTGCCGCGCCAGGCGCTGTTCGACACCCTGGGCAAGCCGGCCGAACCGGTCGAACACGGCCTCGGTGCCGGACCGCTGAACACCCATGTCGTGCAGCAGGATTCGCTGTACTACGCCGCGGTGGCCGGTGCCGCCGACCAGTACCGGGGCGCCGACATCCCCGCCGCCACCGCCACACTGGCCTCCGCGGGTGCCGCCCAGCCGACCGTGCGGATCGGTTACCGGACCCCGGACGCGCGCCGGGCGCAGACCGTGGCGATGATCGCCGAGTCCTGCCGGGGCGCGGGGATCACCGTGGTCGACGCGGGCGCACCGGATTTCACGCCGCGCAAGCTCGCCGAGGGCGCGGTCGACGCCGTGCTCGCCGGGCCGGGCGGGGCGCCGGGACCGGCCGGATCCACGACGAACGTCGCCGCGTTCGCGGCGTTGCGGGCCGGTAGCGGGCTCGATGTCGGCGGCTTCGCGAACGGTCGCTACGATGCCATCACCGATCAGCTTGCGGGCGAGGCCAACTCGGCCGTGACGCTGGATCTGCTCACCGAGGCCGAGAATCTGCTGTGGGCGCAGCTGCCGAGCATTCCGTTGTTCGCCACGCCGCGCACCATCGCCTTCGGCAACGGCATGCAGAACGGGATCGCCGGGCCGACACAGGCCGGTACCGGGTGGAACATGGATCGCTGGGTGTTGCAGCGGTGAGTGGACGTGATGGAGAGGTGTCGATGAGCAAGCACGCGGTGGTCGAGTCCGACGACCAGGTGGTCGCGCGGACGGAGAAGGCCGCCGACGCGGTGGCCCGGCTGACCCGCTGGCACGACGACTTCCCCACCCCGGGTGTGCGTTTCGCCGACCTCACGCCCGTGTTCGCCGATGCGGAGGGCTTCCGCGCCGTCATCGACTGCTTCGCCGCCGTCGCCCCCGATGCCGATCTCGTCGCCGGTGTCGACGCGCGCGGTTTCCTGCTCGGCGCCGGTGTCGCCGCGACCCTGGGCACCGGTGTGCTCGCCATCCGCAAGGGCGGCAAACTGCCGCCGCCGGTGGTCTCGCGCGAGTACCAGCTCGAATACGGTTCCGCCGCACTGGAAATCCCCGCGAACGGGGTCGACCTCGCCGGCAAGCGGATCCTGCTGCTCGACGACGTGCTGGCCACCGGCGGCACCCTGGCCGCGGCGGCCGCGCTGTTCCAGGCGGTCGGCGCCGAGGTGGTCGCGGCCGCCGTCGTGATGGAACTGGAGTTCCTGAAGGGCCGCGAGCACCAGGGCCACTACCCGGTGACCTCGATCGTCAAGCTGTAGTGGCGGGGCGCCACATCGGCCACAGCTTCGGCCCGCCCGGGATCTGGATCTCGCCGGTCACGGTGAAGCCGAAGCGCTCGTAGTACCCGATGTTGTCGGGATTGCTGGATTCGAGATAGGCGGGGCTGCCCACGGCGTCGACCCGGTCGAGGCGTGAGCGCAGCAGCGCCTGTCCGTGGCCGCCGCCGCGCGCCTGGGGTGTCGTGCCGATCATCGACAGATACCAGTGCGGCTCGGTCGGGTGGTGCTGCTTCATCAGGTCGCTGAGCTCACCGCCCGCGCGGGACCGCCGCCCGAACGCGCGGATCAGGCTCGGGGCCAGCCGCAGATCGGTTCCAGGCGAGGTCTGCCAGCGGTCCGGCGGTGCCCACAGGGCCGCCCCTGCGGCGGTGCCGTCCGGGTCGGCCGCCAGCTCGGCGCCGCCGAGTGGCACGTACACGTGCCGCGCGACGGCGGCGAAGAAGCGCGGGATACCCGCAGCCCGGCGGCGCGGGTCGGGCAGCAGCCAGCACGTCACCGGGTCGTCCTGGAACGCGGCGGCGAGGGTCGCGGCGACCGCTCGCACATCCGCTCGCGTGGCCTCGCGCACTGTGCCTGCCATTGTCGGCCTCCGTTGTCGTGGGCATTCGACGGCACCGAAAACGCCGGTCGTGGCGTGGATTCGCGGGTGCGCCGGGGTGTCGAACAGTCCCGGACGACTGTACCGGCACCGTGTGAACGCCCTCACCCTCGCGGAAAAGGGGGTGGCGCGTGCTGGCTCGCGGTGTTATCAATGAAAGGTCTTGTTCCCGACGATCGGAGTCGTGCGTTGATTTCTTGAGGTAGCGCTTCGGACGGTCCGCATTCCGCGCACCGTGTATCCGCCGCACCTCGAGGGGATCCGCATGGGCACTCTTTCTTTTTCCGATCTCACATTTCACTGGCCGGACGGCACCGTCGTGTTCGACGGTCTCGACGCCACCCTCGGCCCCGGGCAGATCGGCCTGGTCGGCGCCAACGGTGCCGGGAAATCCACGCTGCTGCGCCTGATCAGCGGTGAGCTCACGCCGCTGCGCGGGTCGGTCACGGTGCCGGGCAGTCTCGGCTATCTGCGTCAGGACCTGGGCATGCAGACCGGGCACCGGGTCGACGCGGTCCTCGGCATCGCCGAGGTACGGGCCGCGCTGGGGCGCATCGAGCGCGGCGCGGGCACCCCCGCGGACTTCGACATCGTCGGCACCGGCTGGCAGGTCGAGGAGGAGGCGGTGGCGCTGCTCGGCAAGCTCGGGCTCGACTATGTCGCCGGGTCGGTCGCCGACTTGGACCGCACCGTCGAGACCCTCTCCGGGGGCGAGACGGTGCTGCTCGGACTCGTCGCCGAACTGCTGCGCGAACCCGATGTGCTGTTGCTCGACGAGCCGACCAACAATCTCGACACGGCCGCGCGCGAGCGCCTCTACGCGGTGATCCGGCAGTTCGCCGGCACCGTGATCGTGGTCAGCCACGACCGGGAACTCCTGGAACGGATGGACGGCACCGCCGAACTGCGCGCGGGTGAGATCCGGTGTTTCGGTGGGGCTTTCAGCGAGTACGAGCGGATCATCGCGCAGGAACAGGAGGCCGCCAGGGCCGCGGTGCGCGATGCGCGCAGCGATGTGCGCAAGCAGGCGCGCGAGCTGGTCGACGCCCGGACCAAACTGGATCGCCGGGCCCGGTTCGCGCAGAAACAGCAGGACAACAAGCGGGTGCCGAAGATCGTCGCCGGCCTGCGCAAGAACGCCGCCGAGGTCTCGGCGGGCAAATTGCGCAACTCCCATCTGGAGAAGCTGGACTCCGCGCGCGAAACCCTCGACCATGCCGCGGAACTGGTGCGCGCGGACCGGGAGATCCGGGTGGACCTGCCCGGCACCCGGCTGTATCCGGGGCAGGAGGTGATCGAGCTCGAGCAGGTGCGCCTGGCCAACGGACCGGTGGTCGACCTGCGGGTCAGCGGACCCGAACGGATCGCGCTGACCGGGCGCAACGGGGCGGGCAAGACCACTCTGCTGCGCCGGATCATCGAGGAGGGGCCGAAGGTGGCGTGGCGGTTGCTGCCGCAGCGGCTGGATGTGTTCGACGAGGAGCGCACGGTCTTCGAGAACGTGGCCGCGGCGGCCCCGCACGCGAGTGTCGAGCAGATCCGCGCGCAGCTGGCGCGCTTCCTGTTCCGCGGCACCGATGCCGACCGCGCGGCCGCGGCCCTGTCCGGCGGGGAGCGGTTGCGGGCCGCGCTGGCGACGCTGCTGCTCGCCGAGCCTGCGCCCAAACTGCTCATGCTCGACGAACCGACCAACAATCTCGACCTGCCCAGCCTGGCCCATCTGACCCAGGCGCTGGCCGGATTCGAGGGCGCGCTGCTGGTGGTCAGCCACGACGCGCGGTTCCTGGACGACATCGGGGTCACCCGCACGCTCGAGCTGACATCCGACGGTCTGGTCGAATAGCCGGCGCAACAGCACGGTGGCCCGGCATCGGAAATGGTGCCGGGCCACCGCCGTTCGGGCGGCAGCCCTTGACGTCGTGAGTTATGGTCGTCTAGACTAAAACAAGCGAACGAGAGGGAGTGGTTCACATGGGGTACGGACACTGGAATGACACCGCGTACCGGGCGGGTAAGACGTACCGGGCCCGTCAGGGCCTGGACGACTTCGGCTACACGGCCGAGATGCGCGCCGAGCCGTACGAGACGTGGTGCGCGCACCCGCTGCTCGATCCGTTCGGGGTGACGGCGCGCGAATGCCGGGATTCGGCCGAGCACGGGAACTCGCTGCCGGTGGCGGTGCTGTTCGACGTCACCGGGTCGATGGGCAAGGTGCCGCGGATCATGCAGGACAAGCTCGGCAAACTGCACGGGCTGCTGAAGAACAAGGGCTACGCCGAGGACCCGCAGCTGCTGTTCGGGGCGATCGGCGACGCCGACACCGACCGGGTGCCGTTGCAGGTCGGGCAGTTCGAATCCGACAACCGGATGGACGAACAGCTGCGCGCCATTCTGCTGGAAGGCGGCGGTGGCGGCCAGAAGTCCGAAAGCTACGAGCTGGCCGCCTATTTCATGGCCCAGCACGTCGCGACCGACGCGTGGGACAAGCGCGGCAAGCGCGGCTATCTGTTCCTGATCGGCGACGAGCTGAACAAGCCGCGCCTGGCCGCCCGCCACATCCGCGCGGTCGTCGGGGACCACGTGCGCCGCGATGTCTCGGTCGAGTCGATCTACCGCGAGCTCGAGCAGCGCTGGCACGTGTACTACATCCTGCCGAACCAGTCTTCGTACTACCGGGATCCGGAGATCGCCGAGCACTGGCGGGCCCTGTTGGGGCAGAACTTCCTGAAGCTCGACGACCCGGCCGCGGTCTGCGAACTGATCGCGCTGACCATCGGGCTGGGGGAGGACCGGGTCGACCTCGACACCGGCCTGGCCGATCTGCGCGATATCGGTTCGGTGGACGAAGCCGACGCGGTGAGCCGGGCGCTGGGCTCGAACCCGGTACGGACGGTCCGGGCACTGCCGCCCGGCAAGTGAACGACGAGAAGGAAAGGGGCACAGCGGTGTTCGGTGGGCAGCATCTGGTCGTCGTCGACCTGGGATTCGGCGACGCGGGCAAGGGCGCGACGGTCGACTGGCTGTGCGCACCGGAAGCCGGTCTCGAGGTGGCGGCGGTCGTGCGGTTCAACGGCGGTGCGCAGGCCGCACACAATGTCGTCGCCGACGGCCGCCACCACACCTTCGCCCAGTTCGGGGCGGGCACCTTCCACGGCGTGCCGACCCTGCTCTCCCAGCACATGCTGGTGGAGCCGATCGCGCTCGCCGCCGAAGCCGAACAGCTGGCCGCCCTCGGCGTGCGCGACCCACTCGGCCTGCTCGCGGTCGACGGTCGCGCCCTGCTGACCACCCCGATCCACATCGCGGCCAACCGTGCGCGCGAGGACGCGAGGGGTTCCTCGCGGCACGGTTCCTGCGGGCGTGGCATCGGCGAAACCGCCTGGTACGCACTCGAACACGACGCGCCGACGGTCGCTGACTGCCGGACACCTGCGGTGCTGCGCGCCAAACTGGACCGTCTCGCCGCGCACTACGACACCCTGGTCGGGCCGAGCGCGCACGGCTACGAAGCCGTCGACGACCTGGTGGCGATGTACGGCGACTTCGCCCGGGCGGTCCGCGTCACCGACGACGGGGCGCTCGCGCAGTTCGCGGCGCGCGGCAGGCTGGTCTTCGAAGGCGCGCAGGGGGTGCTGCTCGACGAATGGCGTGGCCTGCACCCGCACACCACCTGGTCGACGGTGGAACCACGCAACGCCCGCGCCATGATCGCCGGGATCGGCGGCACCGCCACCGTGCTGGGCGTCACCCGCACCTACATGACCCGTCACGGCGCGGGCCCGTTGCCGACCGAGGCGCCACTGGGAAACCCGGAGCCGCACAACGGCACCGGCCCCTATCAGGGTGCGTTCCGGCAGGGTCACCTCGACCCGATCCTGCTGCGCTACGCCGTCGAGGTCTGCGGCGGGGTCGACGGGCTGGTCGTCAACCATCTCGACGTGCCCGGAACACTGTGTGCCGCAGGGGCATACGCGACCGGATCGGGTCATATCACCGAGCTGATCCCGGGTCGGTGGCGTGATCTCGAGCACCAGCGGCGGCTCACCGACCGGCTGGCGACGGTGACACCGATCCTCGAACCGATCGCCGGTGACCCCGCGGATCTGCTCGCCGGACGACTGGGTGTGCCGGTCGTCTTGACCGGCCACGGACCCGATCGGCGGGACCGGATCGTGCGCCGACCAGTGGTCGGCCCGGATACGGCGGGTGCCGCGCGCCGGGTCGTCACGACGGGCGCGCGGCCCGCATGAGCGGCACCGGGCAGCCGGTCCACACTCGGGGACGGCGCGGTGGTGGTCCACGTATCGAAGGCCCGCCCTGTCGGTCCGCGGAAACGGAGGTTCCCATCAGCGGCGCGCGTGCGGCAGGATGGCACGACGTGGAGCAATCCGTCGTATCGATCGATGTCGTCACGTTGCGGTGCTGGGAAACCGACAGCGCGGTGCGCATCGGAATCGCCGAGCGCGAGTTCGAGCCGTTCACCGGCGAACTCGCGCTGCCCGGCGTGCTGCTGGGCCGCGGCGAGCGGCTGGCCGAGGCCGCCCGGCGCGCGGTGCGCACCAAACTCGGGGTGCCCGCCGAGGCGATCGGGGCGGTCGGCCAGCTGGTCACCTTCGACGAACCACACCGCGATCCGCGCGGACCGACGCTGTCGATCGCCATGTGGGCGGTCGTCGCCGAGCACACCGGCCCCGCCGACTGGGTCGAGTTCGACGCGGTCCCCCCGCTGGCCTTCGACCACAACCGGATCGTCGAGACCACCCGCGGCCTGCTCGCCGGCCTGCTGTGGAAGGACCTCACCCTGACCAGGGCACTGGCCGGCGCGGAATTCCCCGCCACCCGCGCCGTCGACCTCAGCACCTCACTCCACGGCACCCGCCCCGACCCCGCCAATCTCAATCGCACCCTCGCCGCGATCCCCGGCCTGGAACGCACCGGCGAACGACGCCGGGTGAAGGCCACCGGCCGTCCCGCAGTCGTGTGGGCCTTCGGCGAAACGGAGCACTAGCACGGCCACCGAGCCGCCGACCTCCCACGCCGGGTGTAGGCCACGGCCGACCTGCCGTCGCCTGGGTCTTCGGCGAGACGGAGCACCAGCACGGCCACCGATCCGCGCCGACCTGCTCCGTGGGCTAGACCGCGTCGACGGGCAGTTCGTAGATCGCGCAGGTCCGGCGCAGCACCGGATACGAGACATTGCGCACGGGAACTCCGCCGACGGTCTGCCCGTGCTCGGTGCCCGCGTGGGCATGGCCGTGCAGCGCGAGGTCGGCGCGACCGGCGTCGATCGCCTCGCCCAGCGCCTGACACCCCAGTCCCGGGTAGATGGACGGTCGCTCGCCGACGAGTGTGTCGACGACGGGGGAGAAGTGCGTGACGGCGATCCGGGTGGCGCAGTCCAGCTCGTCGAGGGCCGTGCGCAGGCGGGCCGCGTCGATCGGGCCGCGGCGCATCCTGGCCCGGTGCTCGGCCGACCCGGTGTCTGGATCACCAGGATGACCGGCGAAGCCACCGGCACCGCCCATCACTCCCGCGATCCCGATCCGGTGCCCGCGGATCGTCAGCGTCGTCGAATCACCGTCCAGGACAACGACTCCGGTCTCGGTGAGCCGCCGCGTGACGAACTCGCCGCGATTCTCGTCATGGTCGTGATTGCCCAGCACAGCGACCACCGGCACCGGCAGATCGGCGAGTTCGGCGCACAGCAGCTCGGTGGCGGCCCGGGTACCGCCCTCGGTGAGATCCCCGGCCAGGATCAACAGGTCGGCCTGCCCGTCGAGTGCCAGGAGATCAGGCCGGAACCGCCCGGCGACGGCGGGCCGCAGGTGCAGGTCGGCGGTGGCGGCCAGCCGGATCGGCGCGATGTTCCCCACCGGCCAAGGAGGCCACAGCGGAGGGTGGCTGTCAATCCGATTCCGAGGCCACCCCAGGGGTTGGGAGTGCCCACCCCGAGGGTTCGGCGGGTGGCCCCTGAGGGCACTTCCGACGGGTGGTCGAGGAGCGCAGAGTGATAGCTACGCCATCGACCCCCGAAGGAACTCCTCTATGCAGTCCAGCTACGTGCAGCATGTCAGGCAGCAGTTCACCCGGTACGCGGACACCCGTTCTTACACCTACCTGCGGGAATCCGGACGGGACCTGGTCGAGGAGGTCGTCACCTACCGTGAGCTCGACCGGTCGGCCCGGGCATTTGCCCAGTGGTTGTCCGGGCGGCCCGAGGCGGCCCAGCCGGTGGTACTGCTCTACCTCGACGGGATGGCCTTCCTGCGGGCCTTCCTCGGCTGCCTGTACGCCGGTGTCGTCGCCGTTCCCGCGCCGCTGCCGCACGAGGAGCGGGCCGCGGCACGGGTGAACGGCGTGATCGCCGACTCCGGCGCCCAGCTCGTGCTCACCACCGGCGACTTCGCCGCGCTCGTCGCCGCGCACACCACAGCCACCGTCGTCGCGACCGATCGGCCGCTCGGCGACGCCGACGCCTGGGAGCTGCCCGACCTCGATCCTGGCACGATCGCGTTCCTGCAATACACCTCGGGATCGACCGGCACACCCAAGGGCGTCGTCGTCACCCACCGCAACCTGCTGCACAACGAGGCGGCCATCGCCCAGCGCGGGATCAGCGCGGACTCGACCGCCGTCAGCTGGATTCCGCAGTTCCACGACATGGGCCTGATCGGCATGCTGCTCGGCGCCGCCTACGCCGGCGCGAACCTGGTGTTCATGGCGCCGACGACCTTCATCAAACGACCGGTGCGCTGGCTCCAAGCCATCGACCGGTACCGGGCGACCTGCACCGCGGCCCCGAACTTCGCCTACGACCTGATCCTGCGCCGGGTCAGCGACGAGCAACTCGCCGAGCTGGACCTGAGCAGCCTCGAGGCCGCGCTGAGCGGCGCCGAGCCGGTGCGGGCAACGACCGTGGCGGCGGTGCTGGCACGATTCGCTTCCGCCGGGCTGCGTCCGACAGCTTTCATGCCCGCCTACGGACTGGCCGAGGTGACCCTGCTGGCCAGCGCCGCCACGATGGGCGCGGCACCGGTGTACTACGACCGGCCGGGCGATGCCCCGCTGGTTGGCTGCGGTCGCGCGGCCGAGGGCCTCGAGATCCGCATCGTCGACCCGGCCACCCGCACGGCACTGCCCGACGGCGCCACCGGTGAGATCTGGGTGCGCGGGGACAGCGTCGCGGCCGGCTACTGGAACCGGCCCGCCGAGACCCGCGAGGTCTTCGACGCCCACCTCGGCACCGAGGGCCCGTTCCTGCGGACCGGCGACCTCGGCCTGCTGCGCGACGGCGAACTGTTCGTCGCGGGCCGGCTCAAGGACCTGCTGATCGTCAACGGCCGCAACATCCATCCCAGCGATGTCGAGGCACTCGTGCAGGACCTGCATCCCGCGCTGGCGGGCAACGCGGGCGCGGCGGTCGCGGTCGACGTGGGCGGCCGGGAACGACTGGTGCTCATGCAGGGCGTGCGACCGCACCTGCTCGGCGACACCACGATGGCCGAGCTGACCGCCACGATCAAGATCGCGGTGGCCCGCGGATTCGAGGTGCCCGCACCGAATGTCGTGCTCGTCGCCGCCCGCTCCGCCCGCGCGGTGCACCGCACCACCAGCGGCAAGGTCCAGCGCGGGTCGATGCGCGAGGCGTTCCTCGCCGATCGCCTCGAGCGGGTGCTGCACGAGGATCTGGAACCGGCGCTGAGCCGGTCGCTGACCGTCTGACCGTCCACATCAAGCCAGGAGCCGACCATGTTCCGCACTACCGCCCACACACCGACGACGATCCAGGCCTGGCTCGTCGAGCGGGTCGCCGACTACCTCGACCGCACACCCCACCAGGTGGATCCGGCGACTCCGCTGGCCGAACTCGGGATGGACTCCGTCTCGGCGGTCTCGCTGTGCGGCGAGATCGAGGACCGCTGGTCCGTCGAGATCGACCCGACGCTGGTGTTCGACTATCCCACCGTCGCCGCCATCGCCGCCTACCTCGCCGACGAGTTCGTCCTCGCGGCATGAGCGGTCAGCGCCCGGACTCGGCAGCCGGCGTCACCACCGAGGGCGACATCGCGATCGTCGGCCTCGACTGCCGCTTCCCCGGTGCCGCCGATCCCGCCGCGCTGTGGCAGCTGCTGCTCGACGGCCGCGACGCGATCTCGGCGGTGCCCGCGAATCGCTGGCACGCCGAGGACTTCCACGACCCGGCAGGCGGGCCCGGCACCATCAACACCCACAGCGGCGGGTTCATCGGCGACGCCGACGCCTTCGACCACGAGTTCTTCGGAATCACCCCGCACGAGGCGGAGGCGATGGACCCGCAACAGCGGCTGCTGCTGCAAGCGAGCTGGCGTGCCTTCGAGGACGCGACGCTCGACCCACGGGCCCAATCCGGTTCGCGCACCGGGGTGTACATCGGCGTGATGGCCAACGAGTGGGCCAACCTGCAGATGTCGGATTACGCCGCGATCACCCCGCAGCACGGCTCGGGCAACGGCTACTTCATGACCGCCAACCGGCTGTCCTACCAGCTCGACCTGACGGGCCCCAGCCTGGCGGTCGACACCGCCTGTTCCTCCTCGCTGGTGGCGGTCCATCTGGCCTGTGCCGCACTGGCTTCCGGTGAATGCGACCAGGCACTCGCCGGTGGTGTGAACCTGGTGCTCACCCCGGCGGTCGGCGTGTTCTACACCCAGGCGGGGCTGTCGGCGCCGGACGCGCGCTGTAAACCGTTCAGCGCCAACGCCGACGGGATCGTCCGGGGTGAAGGTGTCGCGGTGCTGGTGCTGCGTCGCCTGGCCGACGCGCAGGCGGCGGGTCTGCCGATCTACGCGGTGATCAAAGGCAGCGCGGTGAACTCCGACGGCCGCAGCAACGGCATCACCGCGCCGAACCGGTGGGCGCAGCAGCAGGTGATCGGCGAGGCCTGCCGCCGGGCCGGCGTCGAGGCCGGGGCGGTCGATTTCCTGGAGGCGCACGGCACCGGGACAGTGCTCGGGGACATGATCGAGGTGAAGGCGCTGGGCGGGCTGCACGGTCGCGACCGCGCGAAGCCCTGCGGAATCGGTTCCATCAAAGGCAATCTGGGCCACACCGAGGGCGCGGCCGGGGTCGCCGGGATCATCAAGGTCGCGCTGAGCCTGCACCACGGCACGGCGGCGCCGACCAGGTTCACCGACCAGGAGAATCCGCGCTTGCGGCTGGAACACCACGGGCTGCGCCTGCTCGCCGAACCGATGCCGCTCGCCGGACCGTCGCTGGCGGGGGTCAGCAGCTTCGGTATCGGCGGCACGAACGCACACCTCGTACTGGGTACAGCCCCGGTGGCGGCGGATGCCGCGGCGGGTGGCGGTGGGGTGCTGACCGTGTCGGCCGACAATGCCCAAGGACTGGAGCGCAACGCGCAGCGCATGGCGCGGATGCTGAAGTCGGTTCCCGCGGATCGGTTCGCGCAGGTCTGCTGGACGAGCAATCGGGTGAAGTCGTCGGGACGGCATCGGCTCGCGGTCGTCGCCACCGATCCGGCGGAGGCGATCACGCGCCTGCGGGCCGGCGCGGAATCCGGTGTGGCCGCGCCGGTCCGGGCCGGCTGGATGTTCACCGGCCAGGGATCGCAGTTCGCCGGCATGGCGCGGCCGCTCGACGCGGTGAGCGGGTCGTTCCACCGGGCGCTGCGCACCGTCGACGCGGCGATGACGGCGCACCTCGGCTCCTCGATCCGCGAACTGCTGCTCGACGACACCGCCGTCCTCGATCGCACCGAACTCGCCCAGCCGGGGATCTTCGCCATGGAATACGCACTGGCACAGGCACTCGCCGACGCGGGCGTGCGCCCGGCCTGGGTGATCGGGCACAGCATCGGGGAATTCACGGCGGCGGCCGTGGCCGGAGTCGTCGACCTCGACGACGCGTGCCGCCTGGTCGCCGCTCGTGGCAGGCTGATGCAGCAATTGCCCGGCGGGGGTGGGATGCTCGCGGTCCGTGCGACGCCCGCGCAGCTCGCCGCCCTGCTCGACGGCGAGCGCGACGTGGCCGTGGCGGCCGTGAACGGGCCCACCGATCTGGTGCTCTCCGGCGACGCGGCGGCGCTCGACCGGATCCGGACCGCCCTCGCCGAGCAGCAGGTGGTCAGCAAGCCGCTCACCGTGTCGCACGCGTTCCACAGTCCGCTGATGGCGCCGATGCTGGAGGAGTTCGCGGTCCTCGCCCGGGACTGCACCTACCGGGCACCGGCGCTGCCGATCTACTCGACCGTGCGCGGGCGCCTGCTCGACCCGGCCGAGACGATGGACGCCGAGTACTGGGTCGAACATGTCCGCGCCACGGTACTTTTCGGCGACGCCTTGGCGGCGGCGGCCGAGACCGACCCCACCCACGTCATCGAGATCGGCCCGCGCCGCATGCTGACCCCACTCGTCGGGCGGCTGCGCCCCGATCTGCTGCCACGGTGCCTGACGCCGAGCCCTGGTCCCGGCGCGACCGGCCGCGAACTCGCGGAAACCGTCGCCGCGCTGCACCGCGACGGCCTCGACCCCGACTGGGACCACCTCTACGACCCCGAGCAGCGCGTCCGCCGGCGGCTGCCGGTCTACGACTTCTCGACCGAGCACCGCTTCTGGCTCGAACCGACCACGCTCACCACACCTTCCACTCCAGCGGAGGACACCACCATGGACCAGATGATCGCGCTCTTCCGCGAACAGAACGCGCTGCTGGCGAGCCTGGCGCCCGGCGCGACGGCGACCCGCACACCCGGCGCCACCACCGCCCTCGCGCCCGGTGCCACCGCGACTCTTGTGCCGGGTGCCGCCGCGACCATGGTGCCGGGCGGCGCGGCGACCCTTGTGCCGAGCGGCGCCGCGACCATGGTGCCGGGTGCCGCGGCGACCCTCGCGTCTGGTGGCGC
Source organism: Nocardia sp. NPDC059177 (assembly GCF_042755165.1). Taxonomy (NCBI): domain Bacteria; kingdom Bacillati; phylum Actinomycetota; class Actinomycetes; order Mycobacteriales; family Nocardiaceae; genus Nocardia; species Nocardia sp. NPDC059177. The sequence continues at coordinate 91,116 of NZ_JBHZBX010000011.1, forward strand.
CGCGACCGGCGGCTCCCCGCAGGCGGTTCCCGCCGTCGATCCCGGCGTGATCGCCGGCATCGTGCACGGGGAGTGCGGCCGGGTCAGCGGGTACGCCGCCGACCGGCTCCGCGATACCGAAACCCTCACCGGCGAGCTCGGATTCGACTCGATGATGCTCGCGGACCTGTTCGGTGGCCTGATGCGCAAGCTGCCGGGACTGCGGATCGACCCGTCCTGGCCGAGTGCCGCGACCACCCTCGGTGACGTCGTCGGCTACGTCACCGGGCAGGTCGCCGGGACACCCGCTCCGGCACCGACTGCTCCGGTTCCGGCTCCGACCGTTCCAGTGTCGGCACCGGCTGTTCCAGCTCCGGCCCCGAATGTGCCGGTTGCGGCACCGGCTGTCCAAGCTCCGGCGCCGGTCGTTCCGGAGACGCCTGCGGTGGCCGTCACCCCCGAATACCGGATCGCCGACTTCCCCGAGGTGCGGGCGATCGCGGACCGGCTCACCGGCGCGGCGGCACTGGGCCTGGACAACCCGTACTTCCTGGTCAACGACGGCGTCACCCGCGACACCTCGCTGATCGACGGCGTCCCGGTGGTGAACTTCTCCAGCTACAACTACCTCGGCCTGTCCGGCCACCCGGCGGTCGTCGCGGCCGTGCAGGACGCCGTCGCCCGTTACGGCAGCTCCTGCTCGGCCAGCCGGGTGCTCTCCGGGGAGAAGCCGGTGCACCGGGAACTGGAGGCCGAAATCGCCGCGCTGCTGGGCACCGAGGACGCGATCGCGCTGGTCGGCGGCCACTCCACCAACGTCACGATCATCGGCCACCTGGTCGGCCCCGAGGACCTGGTGATCCACGACAGCCTCGCCCACGACAGCATCCTGCAGGGCTGCGTCCTGTCCGGCGCGACGCGGCGGCCGTTCCCGCACAACGACACCGCCGCCCTCGACCGGCTGCTCGGCGAGCTGCGCCCCCGCTACCGGCGCGTGTTGATCCTCATCGAAGGCGTCTACAGCCAGGACGGCGACATCCCCGACCTGCCCGCGATCATCGAGATCAAGAAGAAGCACCGGGCGCTGCTGATGATCGACGAGGCGCACAGCATCGGCGTACTCGGCGCACACGGCGGCGGTATCGGCGAGTACTTCGACATCGACCGCGCCGACGTCGAACTGTGGTCGGGCACGATGTCGAAGGCCCTGGCCGGCTGCGGTGGCTACGTGGCAGGCAGCGCGGACCTGATCCGCTTCCTGAAGTACACGACGCCCGGCTTCGTCTACAGCGTCGGCATGACACCGATGAACGCCGCCGCCTCGGCGGAAGCGATCCGGCAGCTACGCGCCGACGGCACCGCGCTGGAACGTCTGCGCCACAACGCGCGCCTGTTCCTCGAGCTGGCCCGCGCCGCCGGCATCGACACCGGCGACAGCCACGACACCCCGATCATCCCGTGCATCGTGGGCGACTCGCTGCAGACGATGCGGCTGTCGAACACGCTGCTGACCCGCGGCATCAACGTCAACCCGATCATCTACCCCGCCGTCCCCGAAGACTTCGCGCGGCTGCGCTTCTTCATCACCGCCTGCCACACCGAAGAACAGATCCGCGACAGCGTCGCGATCCTCGCCGAAGAGCTCGGCAGCACGCCGATGTCGTCATCGCCAGCGGCGCCTTCGTCACTTCCGGCGCCACGACCAGCACGTATCCGCTGAATCGACATCACCCCGACCCTGCTCGGCCGCCTCGACGGTCACAGCGTGCGCAGGCGACCGGCACCGGTCGACGGACGCTGATCGAACCGCAGGTAGAAGGCCGATTCCAGGCCGAGTCGGGACCGTCGTACGCCCGTGACCGCCGGGAATGGAACACCCGGTCGGTGTGGGGACTAAAGTTGGGGTCCCGGGCGGTTGCAGCACTCGGCCGAAGGGTCCGAATGCAGCGTGAGAGGCGGTGGCATGACTCGACAACTCGGCGAGGCGAAGGTTGGGCAGGAATCCACCGGAGCCCCGCGGACCGACGGTGCCCCGGCGACCCCCGAACCCGCGAAACAGTCCCCGACCGCGTCTGTGCCCAGCTCGGCATCGCGGCGCGTGCGGGCCAGGCTCGCGCGCCGGATGACCGGTCAGCGTGGCATCGCGGCGGTGAAGCCGGTCCTGGAACCGTTGGCCACCGTCCACCGGGAGCTGTACCCGAAGGCCAACCTGGCGCTGCTGCAACGCGCCTTCGACGTCGCCGACGAACGGCACGCCAAACAGTTCCGCAAGTCGGGTGACCCCTACATCACCCACCCGCTGGCCGTAGCGAACATCCTCGCCGAGCTCGGCATGGACACCACCACGCTGGTCGCAGCGCTGCTGCATGACACCGTCGAGGACACCGGCTACTCCCTGGATCAGCTCAAGGAGGAGTTCGGTCAGGAGGTCGCCCACCTCGTCGACGGCGTCACCAAGCTCGACAAGGTCAACCTGGGCGCGGCCGCCGAGGCCGAGACCATCCGCAAGATGATCATCGCCATGGCGCGGGACCCGCGCGTGCTGGTGATCAAGGTCGCCGACCGGCTGCACAACATGCGCACCATGCGCTTCCTGCCGCCGGAGAAGCAGGCCAAGAAGGCCAAGGAGACCCTCGAGGTGATCGCGCCGCTGGCGCATCGCCTGGGTATGGCCACGGTCAAATGGGAGCTCGAGGACCTCGCCTTCGCGATCCTGCACCCCAAGAAGTACGACGAGATCGTTCGCCTGGTCGCCGACCGCGCGCCCTCGCGCGACACCTACCTGGCGAAAGTGCGCGCCGAGATCGTCAACACCCTCGCCGCCTCGCGGATCAACGCGATCGTCGAAGGCCGCCCCAAGCACTACTGGTCGATCTATCAGAAGATGATCGTCAAGGGTAAGGACTTCGACGACATCCACGACCTGGTCGGCATGCGCATCCTGTGCGACGAGGTCCGCGACTGCTACGCCGCGGTCGGCGTAGTGCACTCGCTGTGGCAGCCGATGGCCGGGCGGTTCAAGGACTACATCGCCCAGCCGCGCTACGGCGTCTACCAGTCGCTGCACACCACCGTCGTCGGCCCCGACGGCAAGCCCCTCGAAGTGCAGATCCGCACCCAGGACATGCACCGCACCGCCGAGTTCGGCATCGCCGCGCACTGGCGCTACAAGGAGACCAAGGGCAAGCACTCCGGCGACGCCGCCGAGGTCGACGACATGGCCTGGATGCGCCAGCTGCTCGACTGGCAGCGCGAAGCCGCGGACCCGGCCGAGTTCCTGGAGTCGCTGCGCTTCGACCTGAAATCGCCGGAGATCTTCGTGTTCACGCCCAAGGGCGATGTGATCACGCTGCCGCAGAAGTCGACCCCGGTCGACTTCGCCTACGCCGTGCACACCGAGGTCGGGCACAAGTGCATCGGCGCGCGGGTCAACGGCAGGCTCGTCGCGCTGGAACGGCAGCTGGAGAACGGTGAGGTCGTCGAGGTGTTCACCTCGAAGGCACAGAACGCCGGGCCGAGCCGGGACTGGCAGAACTTCGTCGTCTCCCCGCGCGCCAAGGCCAAGATTCGCCAGTGGTTTGCCAAAGAGCGTCGCGAGGAAGCGCTCGAAAGCGGCAAGGAACAGATCTCCAAGGAGGTCCGCCGGGTCGGGCTGCCGCTGCAGCGGTTGATGAGCGTCGACGCGATGACCGCCGTCGCCCACGAACTGCACTACTCCGACATCTCCGCCCTCTACACCGCCGTCGGTGAGCACCAGGTCTCGGCGCACCACGTGGTGCAGCGGCTGATGGCCCAGCTCGGCGGCATCGGTGACGTGGAGAACGAGCTGGCCGAGCGGTCGACGCCGTCGACCACGCCCGCTCGTCAGCGCGTCACCGGCGACGCCGGCGTGCTCATTCCCGGCGCGACCGGCACCGTCGCCAAGCTCGCCAAGTGCTGTACGCCGGTGCCCGGCGACGAGATCATGGGCTTCGTCACCCGCGGCGGCGCGGTGAGCGTGCACCGCACCGACTGCACGAATGCCGGTTCGTTGCAGGAACAGTCGGAACGGATCATCGACGTCGAGTGGGCGCCCTCGCCCTCGTCGGTGTTCCTGGTCGCCATCCAGATCGAGGCGCTCGACCGCACCCGGCTGCTCTCCGATGTCACCAAAGTGCTCGCCGACGAGAAGGTCAACATCCTGTCCGCCTCGGTGGCCACCCACGGCGACCGGGTCGCGATCAGCAAGTTCACCTTCGAGATGGGCGACCCCAAGCACCTGGGTCATCTGCTCAATGTCGTGCGCAATGTCGAAGGCGTCTACGACGTGTACCGGGTGACCTCCGCCGCCTGACCCGGATCCGGCCCGGGCACCCGCGACAGCGAAGGTGCCCGGGCCGCTTCGTGTCCCGGACACCCCGGCACTTCGCCAGAGATTAGCTGGCGCTCGCGGTGTTTGCTGGGGCAGTGAAAGGGCCCGTTTGGGCAGCGGTTGGGTTGACCGGAATCTGTTACGGTTTAGTGCGTTTCAACGCTCCACTGGTCAGCCGAAACGGACTGTGATGCGGATCGATATGGCTCGGTGCACGACACGACTCACGGTGACGATGATCGCGTTCACCGTCGCTTCGGTGACGGCATCGACAGGCGCGGCCGCCGCGCAGGAGAGCACTCCGGCGGCGCCGTCCACCCAGGTGTCCATCGATGCGTGTCCGGCACTGTACGCCTTGGGGATTCAGGGCACCGGGGAATCGTCACCGGACGCCGCGCCCAGTACCGACACCGGCATGCTGTCCACGGTCTTCCGGCCGCTGCTGGCCCACTCCGCCGACACCGGTCTCCTCGGCCGGGCCTACGTGCCGTACGAGGCAGGTTTCGGCGGCGCCGTACCGGGCGGCGCGGTGCCCTACACCGAATCGGTCGACGGTGGCCTGCGGCGGCTGCGCGACATGGCGACCCAGGTGACCCAGCGCTGCCCCGACACGCGGATCGCGGTGGCCGGGTATTCGCAAGGCGCCCATGTCGCCTCGCTGTTCGCCCAGGAGGTCGGCGCGGGCACCGGTGCACTGCCCGCCGAGAAGGTCGCCGCCGTCGCGCTGTTCGCCGACCCCACCCGCGCCGAGAACGCCCCGCTGTTCCCCGGCGCGCCCGGGCTCACGGTGCCGGCCGCGGCGCCGGGTACCTCCGGTGCCGCGCTGGCCGCGCTCGGCGAGGTCCGCCAGGGTTCGGCCCCCGGCGGTGGGCTGGGCCCGGCCGCCGACCAGACCACTGATTTCGGGCAGTTGACCGGGCGCGTCGCGAGTTTCTGCGCGACCGGTGATCTGGCGTGCGATGCCCCGCAGGGCGCGCCGCTGGTGCGTGCGGTCACCAATCTGGTCAGCCAGGTGAAGCTGTCCGGCGGCGACCCGATCGGGTCGCTGGTCTCGATCGCCGAGGCGCTGGCCTACACCTCGATCAAGACCGCGACCACGGTGGTGAACGCCGATCTCACCGGCAGCACGCTCGCCGATGTGTCGCTGGCGCCGCAGAAGTCGATCTCCCAGCGCATCGCCGACGCCGCCGACCCCCGCAGCACGCTGGATCTGAACGCGTCGTACCAGGCGCTGCTGAAGGTCGGCATGATCGGGCTCAACGCGGTGGTCACGGCCGTGAAAACGGTGCTCACCCCGGCGAATATCGCCGAACTGAGCACCGCGGGCCTGTCGAACCCGCTGGTCGGGCTGACCCTGCTCGGCACGAAACTGGCCGGCGCGGTGCCGGAACTGGTGCCGCCGACCACCGGCGTGCGGCTGGTCAGCGAGGCGTTCACCGAGGTGCAGCGCAATGTCACCGACAACCAGGAACTGCTCGACGTGACCACCTGGGTGCGCTACTGGAACACGATGCAGCGCCATGACGGCTACTCGCGCATGGGCGTTCGCGCCGACGGCGCGTCGCCGACGCAGTACGTGGCCGACTGGTTCGCCGCCGCGGCCCGCGATGTGGCGGGCGCCGCAGGCCACGGCGCGATTCCGGCCGGTGGCTCCGACCGCGGCGCGCCGGGAATTTTCAGCAGCCCGACCGGCGCGTCTACGACAACCAGACCGCCGGGTGGGGGACAATTTCCGTTCGGGACAGGAGCCGATGGCGCCTCATCCGGCGGCGCGTCGATTCCGCCTGCCGCGTCACCCGCAACGACTGCACCCACGACTACCCGTCCGTTCTCTGTGAACTGATCACCGAGAGGTTCTTCGATGCGAATCCATGTGCCCGGCGACGCGGAAAGGGGTGAATGTTGAAGTCGTACAACGAACTGTCGCGCTGGTATTCGGCGCTGGAGCCCGAATCCGGCACAGCCGACCCCGCGCGCCCGGACACCGCCGAGCCGGCGGCCGAGGCCGACGACGGTCCCGCGCGATATTCGCAGCACCCCGAGCGCACCCCGTCCGCCGACCAGGTCGCGCACGAGGACCGCACGCCACCGCACACCGACGCCAGCCACCTGGACACCGCGCCCGCCTCGATCCCGGACGCCGCCGTCATGGATCTCGCGCCATTCGAGGCCGCGAAGCCCGTTGTGCCGGACGTCGTCGTGGACCACCTGGTGCCCGACCGTACCGCCGGGAACTATCCGACCCTGGACCCCGCCCACACCGACCCGGAGCCCGGCCGCACCGTGGGCTACCCGGAACGGGACTTCCGTACCCAGGGCTATCCGGAAAAGGACTTCCGTACCCGGGAATACGACGACGTGGACGACGACCCGTACGAGCCCGCCCCGCCCCCGCCGGCCGAACTGGCCGCCCGGCGCAGCGAATACACCGGCGGCTGGTCGGACTGGGTCGCCGCACCCGGCCCCGAGGACGACTACGACGCCCAGCTCGTCCAGTTCCCCTGGCCCGAGGCCGCCGCCGACGAATACGACGAAGCCCATGTCCTCGCCCCATCGGGCGCGCTGCGCGCCACCCGCGCGCGCAACCGCTCCTGGCTCGTCCTCGCCGTCTCCGTGCTGGTGCTCGTGCTCGCCGCCACCGGGGTGCTGTTCCTGCTGTTCGGGCGCGGGCCCGGCGACACCGCCAAGCATGCCGCGCCACCGCTGCACTTCACGGCGGGAAACCTCACCGCCGAGACCGCGACGGGCGAGTGCCCGACCGAACGCACCGGCAGCGTCGTGCGCAGCGCCGAGGCCGGCGGTACCGGCTCCGGCCCCGACGCCGTGCTCGCCTTTCAGTACGCCTACTACGTGACCCGATCGGGGGAGCAGGCCAGAGCAGTGGTCACCCCCGATGCCGAGGTCGCGCCCGCGGCCGTGATCCAGCGCGGCATCGACTCCATCCCGGTGGGCACCACCCACTGCGTGCGGATCACCACGGTCGCCGACGACCGGTACACCGTGGAGGTCACCGAGTTCCGTCCCGCGGGCGCCCCGGCCACCTACACCAAGCAGTCGGTGCGAACCGCGCTGGTCGGCGAGCGCACGCTCATCACGGGCATCGCGGCAGGGTAAGGAGAGGCGATGACAGACGACTGGAGCCGATGGCTCGACGAAGCCCCCGAGGGGGAGCCGTCGGGCGATGCGGCGCGTGATCCGGCTCCGGTGGTGCGGTTGCGGCGCAAGACCGGTGACCGGTCCGAGGGCACCCGCAGGCCGATCCTGGTGGTCGGCGGTTGCGGCGGCGCGGGCACCACGACCACGACCCTGGGCCTGGCCGCCGAACTGGCTGGGAGCGGGGCGACGGTGGCGGTCGACGCGACCGCCGCGGGCAGCGATCTGGCCCTGCGCGGCGCCGACAAGCACCTGCATCCGGTGAACCTGCAGTCCTGGGTCTACGGCCGCGGCGGTGACGAACCGGCCCCGCTCGAGGACTGCCTGTCGCGTTCGACCTCCGGCTTCGGACTGCTGTGGCGGGACGCGACGCCGCTGCGCAGGCGCGCGACATATCTCACTGTCGCGCGTGCCATCGACACCGGCGGGTACACCGCGGTGTACGACGGCGGCAACCCGATTGCCGGTCGGCAACTGCGTCCCCTGCTCGACGACGCCGATATCGCCCTGGTACTGGCGATTCCGGCGCGCGTCGACGCCGCGAACCGGCTGCGGGTGACCCTGGAATGGCTCGACGACCACTACGGCGACGACGGTGCCGGGGTGGTGGCCGATACGACCATCGTTGTCTCGCACCAGTATTCACAGGACGACTCGCGCGTTGCCGAGCATTTGCGCGAGCATCTGTCGGGCTGGGTCCGCGAGGTCGTGGAGATCCCCTACGACCCGCATCTGGCGCGCGGGGAGCTGGTTCGCCACGCTGAGCTGGCCGAGACGACCCGCGCAGCGTATGGGAGCTTGCTCGCGGGGGTGGCATCATGACGGCCGCTATGAATCTTCGTCGTCGTCGTGAACCGGCGTCCCCCGGGATCGGTGTCGTCGCGCCGGCCGAATCGCTGCGCGCGCCGATCTGGGACCGCCCGGTGCCCGGGGTGGGCCGCGCGCCCCTGGTGTGGCTGCTCGGCGTGCACGGTGGCTCGGGTGCCACCACCCTCGCGCACGTGCTCGCGCCCGCCGCCGACGCCCGTGGGCAGTGGCCGGGCGGGTTCGAGCGGGAATCGCCCTACGTCGTCCTCGTTGCGCGCGAGACCATCTCGGGGTTGACCCGCGCGCACGATCTGCTGCGCCAGCACCACGCGAACCTGGCCGGTCCGTCGCTGGTGCTCGGCCTGATCACCGTGGCCGCGCGGCCGGGGCGGGTGCCGCCGGAGATCCGCCGCTATCGCGACGTGGTCGGTTCGCTGGCCGGGCGCGTCTGGCAGGTGCCGTGGTTCGAGGAATGGACCCTGGTCGAGTCCGAGGCGCTGCCGGTGTGGTCGCCGGGTGACCCCGTGGCGATGCGGAAGCGCCGGATGGATCCGCTCGACGAAGTACCGGTCGAAATCGGTGAACTGGGTGTCGATCTGGTCGCCGCGATCCGGACCTGTATCGGCACGCCCGGAGCAGGGGAGGCTCGACCGTGAACGCCGGGCGGTCGGGCCGCCGGTGGTGTACAAACGTGTGTCGGCGTCGAAGTGTTTGTGGCACAACACCTTTACAGTGGGAGAAAGGCACCCGATGAGCATGATCCTCCTCGCCGTGCAGGACACGTACGGCACTGTCCTGGCCCAGGTGGGTAATCCGACACCGGAAGCTCCTCCCGGGTCGGAGAAGATCCTGCAGCTGGTCCGCTATCTGACCTGGTTCGTGCTGCTGTCGGGTATCTGCGGTATCACCTACGCGGGCGGCAAGTTCGCCTGGGAGCGCTGGACCGGCGGTGGCCTCGAGTCGCCGAAGATGGTGGCCGGCGCCATGATCGGTGGCGTGGTCGCGACCAGCGCGGGCACGATCATGAACGCGGTCATCGGTACGTGATCACTGTGTTCGCCTACAAACAGATCCCGGCCGATGTCCTGGCGCCGATGACCCAGCTGCTCAACTGGCTGCTCTGGTTCGTCCTGCTCTCCTGCCTGGCCTGGATGATCTTGTCGGCGGGTCGGCTGTGGATCGCCTTCCGCAGTGACCTGGCCGTCAACGACGCCTCACACGGCGTGCTGATGAGTCTGCTCGGAGCCGCGGTGGCCAGCACCGCGTCCGCGATCGCGCTGGCGTTCCTGCCGGCGTGAGGGGGAGTGTTATGACACGGCCGGTCGCGGTCGGCATCGCAGTTCTGGCCGCGGCCGTGGGCTGCGGCCACGATGACGACACCGATGCGGGCCCCGGCCTGTCCGCCGCCCCGACCGGGGTGCGCTGGCAGGGCTATCAGGGAATCGCGCTGCCGCACGCCGAGCAGGGCCCGCGCTCGGTGACCGCGGGCGCCGCGACGGGTTTCGAGCATTCTCCGCGCGGGGCCGGGCTCGCGGCGCTGACCCACACCATCCGGTTGTCGGTGGCGCCCGACTCCGAATGGGCGAGCGTGGCCGATCGCGAGCTGGTCCCCGGACCGGCACGCGACGAATGGGCGATCAACCGGGTCCAGCTGTCGATCACCGGGCCCGCCGCGCCCGAGTACGCGCCGAGATTGTTGGGTTACAAAATCGCCGAATACGGTGACGAGCGGTCCCGCGTCGAGATCTACACCGAGTACTCCGACAGGTCACGGGCGGTGAATCACACCACGGTGGACTGGTATCGCGGAGACTGGCGACTGCGGTTACCCGACCCGCTGTCCACCGACCGGCCCGTCGACGCCGTCGACGAATTACCCCCCGACATCGTGATTTTGGAGGCACCGCAGTGAGCGAGAAGGAGCCGGGCACGCGCGAGCGCTCGTCCTTCGGCATGATCGCTTCCGGTGCGCTGCTCGCGCTGATCCTCGTCGTCGGCGCGCTGGTGTACTTCTCCAGTGGCGGCGACGAAGACAGCGAGCCCGTCGTGGCGCCTCCGCAGGCCGCCGGTGGCACCGGGTTCGCCGAGCCGGATGTCGATCTGCTGGGCAGGCGCGTCGACATTCCGAACAACCCGGCGGGTCAGCCGCTGGCGCAGGTGCCGGGAACGCAACGTACACCGGCGGATCCGGACTGGCTGACCGCCGCGCCGGAGGGCACCAAGAAACCGCACGGCTGGCAGCGTGTCTTCGGCGCGTCGGTGCCGTTCTCCACTTCCGACGGGCCGACCCGGATCGAGAACGGGCTGGCCGTCGGCTACGCGCGGACCCCGCAGGGTGCCGCGCTGGCCGCCGCGCAGATCACCTACCGGCTCAACGCCCGGCCCGCCGACCGGGAGCTCTACGTCGAGCAGGTGCGGGTGAGCACGGCGCAACTGGCGGCCTACGACAGCGCGCTGTCGAGTTCCCGGTTGCCGAAACAGCAGCCGGAGACGGTGACCCGGTACTTCGTGGCTCCGGACGCGTTCAAGATCGACGACTATGCCGACGACATGGCGATCGTGCGGCTGGCCTCGCGCGGCCCGGTGCTCGACGGCAAGCAGCTCTACGCGGCCATGCGAATGATCGTGGTGTGGGACGAGGGGGACTGGCGGCTCAAGCCGTCGACCACGACCAACACCCAGACCGAATATGTGGAATCGCTGGCGGGGTGGACGACATGGTGAGCATCGATGTGCAGCACAGTCCGGATCGATTCCCTGCGGACCATCGAGGGGTGCCAACAATGCTGAGGCGGATCTTCACAATTCTCGCGGTGGTCTTCACCGTGATGATCGCGACGCCGACGGTCGCGATGGGCGAGGACTACGGATTCGACCAGGCGTGCAACGAATTGCACGACACCCTCGACAGCGTCGCCATCCCGGGGATCTCGCTCGGTGATGCCGCCTCGGCGGTCTGCAAGGCCGGCAATGCCGCCTCGCATCCGGGCCAGGCGGCGGACGCGGTCAAGGACAAGGCGTGGGACTCCACCTTCGGCAAGGTGGTCGACTCGCTGATGAAGGGCCTCGGTGAGGCGCTGATTCTCGCGCTGACCTTCTGGATGAAGGTGCCCAACGAGGCGGTGAGCGATTCCGGCGCCCTGTTCACCAAGATCAACGACTACACCTATCAGATCCAGATATTGCTGTTGATCGCCTCGGTGATCATCACCGGCGGCCGCTTGGCCGAGGCCAGACGCGGCGCGGCGGTCAGCGAGGCCGCCGAATCCTTCCGGCTCTTCGCCCGGGTGGTGTTCAGTTCGTGGATGCTCGGGGCGGTGATCGTCGCCGGGACGCGGGCCTCGGACAAGTTCTCCGAGTGGATCATCACCGACTCCACCGGCGGCAATGCCAAGAACATGGCCGAGCTGATGGTGAAAACCAGCAAGCTGCAAGCATTTTCGCCCGGTCTGGTGCTGATCATCGCCATTGTCGGCCTGCTCGGCGCGCTCGCCCAGATCGTGCTCGCCATCGTGCGGCAGGGTCTGCTGGTGGTCGCCGCCGGTGTGCTGCCGCTGGCGGCGGCGGCCTCGGCGACCGGCACCGGGAAGCAGTCGTATCAGAAACTGATCGGCTGGATCATCGCGTTCATGCTGTTCAAACCGGTCGCGGCGATCGTCTACATGATCGCGTTCACGACCGCGGGCCACGCCGACGAGACCACCTCCTCGGGTGGGCTGCCCAGCGGCGAGGACGCGCAGCGGATGCTGGTCGCGCTGGTGCTGCTGTGCAGTGTCGCGTTCGTGCTGCCCGCGCTGATGCGCCTGGTGGCGCCCGCGGTCGCCACGGTCGGCACCGGTGGTTCCGGTCTGATGGTGGCCGGTGGCACGGCGGTCGGCGCGATGGCGCTCGGCGCGATCGGCACCAAGGCGGTCGCCTCCCGGCCCGCCGCGGCGCCCGGTTCGGCCGGCTACTTCGGCAGTGGCGGGGGCGGATCCCGGCCCGGTGGCGCGGCGGGCGCGGCCGGTGGCGCACCCCGACCCACCCCACCCCCGCGCGGTGGTGGCGGAGGCGGTGGTGCGGCGGCCACGCCGGCGGCATCGGGAGCGGTGCCCTCGGGCGCGGCCCGCGGCGTGGCGGCCGCGCGCGCGACGGCCGGTGGCACGGCCCGCGCGGATCAGGCGGCCGGTGACCTCGCCGGTGACCGCTGGGCGAATCGTTCACCCGACCTCGGCAGGAGCACGATTCCGCGATGACGACCTCGGTGACCGACACCTACGAGCGCCGTTCCTACGGGCTGTGGCAGAAACCGCGCAGCGCCGGCCTTTTCGGCCTGCGCTGGGAAGAGACCGTGATCGGTTTCGTCGTGGTGATCACGGCACTGATCTGCGCCATGGTCGGCGGATTCAAATGGGGCTTCATCGTCGGCGGCCTCGGCGCGCTGGTGATGGTGCCGCTGGTGTGGCGGACGGGGGGCCGCTCGGGCTACGAGACGGGACTGATGATGTTCAACTGGATGCGCTCGCGCCGCAACGGCGAGCACGTGTACCGCGGCGGCCGGTTCTCCCGGATCCCCGGCGGTGTCACGAAACTGCCGGGGCTGCTCGCCCCCTCGAAGCTCTACGAGGGCATCGACGCCGGTGGCTACCACTTCGGGATGATCCACCTGCCCGCGTTCGCGCAGTACACCGTGGTGCTGCGGGCCTGGCCGCAGGGCCACGAGGCGGTGGACCAGCCGGTGATCGACCGCTGGGTGGCGGCCTGGGGCACCTTCCTCGCCTCGGTCGGCCAGACTTCCGACATCGTCGCGGTGGTGCCGGTGATCGACACCGTGCCCGAGACCGGTAACCGGCTGCTCAACGAGGTCTCCACGATCACCCGCCCGGAAGCGCCCGAGCTGGCCCAGCAGGTGATGTACGAGCTGGCCACCGAATTGCCGCAGGAGCGCGTGCAATTGCTGCCGCGGGTGGCGATCACCTTCAAGGCCACCACCGCCGAGCGGCGCAAGAACCCGGCCGAGGAGGCGGTGGAGATCGGGCGCAGGCTGCCCGGCATCTGCGCGGCGCTGGCCGAGGCGGGCGTGCGGGCGCAGCCGATGTCGGCCGAGGAGGTCATTTCCTTCATCCGCCGCAGCTACGACCCGGCCGCCCAAGCCGATCTCGAGGTCGCCGCCGCCGATCCGGGCGGGCACGGCCTCGGCTGGGACGACGCGGGCCCGGTCTCGCACGACGAGAAGTGGGATCACCTGATCCACGACGGTGGCCGCTCGGTCACCTGGGAGATGGACGCCGCACCCGAGGGCGCGGTCGACGAGCGGGTGCTGCAGCGACTGCTCGCGCCCAATCCCGAAGTGCCACGCAAGCGCATCGCGATCGTCTACCGGCCGCACTCGGCCGCCGACGCCGCCGAGATCGTCGACGACGACTTCAAGAACGCGCTCGTGGCGCAGCAGAGTGAACGCGGTGTCGTCTCGGCGGCCGCGACACTGCGGGTCGGTGCGACCCAGCAGGCTCGTGAGGAACAGGCCCGCGGGCACGGTGTGACCCGCTTCGGCGCGCTGGTGACGATCACCGAGCCGCTCCGTGGCGATCTCCCGCGCATCGAGGCCATCACCCGCGACCTCTCGACGCAGGCCCGGCTCAAGATCCGCCGCTGCTACCGATACCAGGCCGCCGCCTTCGCGGCCTCGCTCGGATGCGGTGTGATCCTGCCGGAGCACGCGACCATTCCGAAGGCATTGGCGGGGTGAGGCGATCATGGGACGCGACTACGAACCTCCGGTGCGCGACCGCGACGACATCGCGTTGCGGCCGGTGCACCGGCCGCCGCGGATCCGCGGCGAACGCGAGCCGCGGCCCGCGGGGAGCAACCCGCGCGTGAGCGAGGACGTGCTCGGCCTCGACGAGCGCACCACCCGTGCCGAGGACACCGCGGCACGGGACTCCCGCGCGAGCGAGGAGCGCGGACAGGGCGAACGCCGCTCCCGCGAGGACGACCGTTCGCGTGCGCGGGGCGCGCAGCCACGCCGCCCGGCACCGGAGAACCGGTCGCGCGCGGAGGACCCGCGCCGTGGCGAGGACGCTCGCGCACCACGCCAGGATCCGCGCGGCGAGAACACCGGCCGCACGCGCGGCGAGCGGACCCGCGGGCCACGTCCGGCCGCGGGTCAGGGGGAGCGGCGCACCCGTGGACCGCGCCCGGAGCTGGCCCGGCTCGGGCTGCGCGAGGAGGATCACGGCCCCCGCCTCGAACCGCCACGTCCCGCCAAGCCCCGGCCAGGCAAGTCCGCCCGCCCGGTGAAGGCCGTGCGGCCCGACCGCCCCGACGACGCCGCCGACCGCGCGATGGGCACCGGCCGCTCCGCCAAGTCCAAGGGCAGGCCGGACCGCCGATCCCAGGGCCCATCGCTGCTCGACGACGCCACCCGCGCCCGCTACGAGATGATCCAGCGCGAGCAGTCGGGTCTGCGCGCGGCCTGGGCCACCTTCCGCCTGCACACCGACGACCTGCGCCGCAACAACGCCCAGGCCCGCACCGAAGCCGTGGTGGGTGACGGCTTCGACCGCACCACCGCCGAACTGACCGACCGTGGCTACTCCGGTCCCGGCGGCGGCAAGATGAACGTGGTCGGCCGCCCGGTCGAGTACCGCGCCACCACCGCCCAGGTCGCCGGCCTGTGGCCGTGGTCGGTCGGCGCGGGCGCGCCGCTGATCGGCACCCCGCTCGGTTCGCATCTGCACACCGGCGCCCCCGTGTGCTTCGACCCGATGAACTGGTTCATGCGCGGCAGCTTCATCACCGCGCCGAGCCTGTTCGTGCTGGGCCTCAACGGTTTCGGCAAGTCCTCGCTGGTGCGCCGGATCGTGCTGGGCGGCATCGCCCAGGGCATCACCCCGCTGATCCTGGCCGACGTGAAACCCGACTACCGCAAGATGGTCGAACTCGTCGGCGGCCAGGTCATCGACCTCGGTTACGGCCACGGCAAACTCAATCCGCTCGCCGCGGGTGTGCTCGGCGCGGTGGTGCCGCGGCTCACGGACTTCCCCGCGCTGCAGACACAGGTGCTGCAGGATCTGCGGGCCAGGCAGGTCACACTGATCGCCGGTCTGGTGGAGCTGGTCCGCGGCGCGCGCGTCGCCGACTTCGAGGAAACGCTGATCGCGACGGCGCTGCGCATCCTGTACAAGCCGGGCAGCGGATTCACCCCGGACAAGCCGCCGATCATGGAGAACCTGCTCGAGGTGATCATCGGCGGTGGCGCGGAACTGATGCTCGACGCCGGCGCCGACGACGAGGACGAATACCAGCACGCGATCAAGAACCTGCGCCGCTCGCTGCGCGCGCTCACCCAGGGCCCGTTCGGCGCGATCTTCAACGGGCAGACCACCGTGCCGATCGACACCAGCGCGGTCGCGGTGTGTATCGACGTCTCGCACATCCCCACCGGCGACAAGAAACTCAAGGCCGCGGTCATGCTGGCCTGCTGGGCCGACGGTTTCGCCTCGGTCGAGGCCGCGCACGTGCTCGCCGACGCGAAACTCGGTCCGCAGCGCTACTTCCAGGTGGTGATGGACGAGCTGTGGCAGGTGCTCGGCCTCGGCGACTTCATGGTCGACCGGGTCGACGAGCTGACCCGCCTGCAGCGTGGCCTGGCCACCGCGCTGATCATGATCAGCCACACCATCAAGGACCTGCAGGCGCTGGGCTCCGACGCCGCGATCGCCAAGGCCATCGGTTTCCTGGAACGCGCGCGCGCCAAGATCTTCGGCGCGCTGCCGGCCGAGGAACTGTCCCGGCTGGATTCCACGGTGCCGTTCACCACCGCCGAGCAGGAGATGGTCACCGGCTGGTCGGCGCCGCAGGCGCTCACCGGCGAGGCGTTGCGGCCGGGCCAGCAGCGGCCCGCACCGCCGGGCACCGGCCGGTTCCTGCTCAAGATCGGTGAGGATCGCCGGCCGGGCATTCCCTTCCACATGGAGTTCACGGTGTCGGAGAAGGAAAGCGGAATCCACGACACGAATCAGCGGTTCAGCGAGTTCGGGGACAACCCGCGTGGCGCGTCCGCGGCCGAATCGCCGGCGAACGGGGGTCAGCCATGATGCCGCACCGGTCCTATCGCCGGGTCTCGCCCGAGGTCCGCAAGGCCGCCGTCGAGCAGGTCTTCGCGCTGACCGACAAGCTGCGCAGCGAGTCCGAGGCCTGCCGGGTGGTGGCCGAACAGATCGGCGTGCACGCCAATTCGGTGCGCAACTGGGTGCGCGCGGCCGAGGGCCCGAGCCTGGAGCGGATGGACGCCACCGCGTTGCGGCGCAAGGTGGTCCTGCTCCAGCAGCAGCTGGCCGCGGCCGCGGAGATGAACCGCACACTCGCCGACACCCTCAACGAAACCCGGCGCCGCACGTGAACACCGCCGCGGCGGACCCGGATCCCGGCGCCCGGCGCGGCACGGCAGGAGGCACCCGGTGAACGCCCGCACGATCGTGATGTCCGCGCTCGGCGCGGTGGTCGGGCTGGTCGCGCTGGTGCTGGTGATCGTGCTGCCCGCCGCCGACGAGACCTGCGAGACCGGTGACGTGCTGGTCGGTTCGTCGGCCGCGACCCTGCCCCAGCTCGGCGGCGACTGGTCCGGTGACCCCCGCGCCGCCGCGTCGAGTACGCCCGCGCCGACCTCGAATCCGGCGGTGACCGCGACCCCGTCGCTGGCGGCCGGTGTGGGCCCGCTGCGGCGGACCCTGCCGCTCGAGGTGGGCACCTTCACCATTTCCGATGTGTTCGGTTCGCGCGGGGGTGATCACCAGGGCATCGATATGGCCGCCGCCGACGGCACCACCATCTACTCCGTCTCCGACGGCCGGGTCGTCGCCGCCGGTCCCGCGTCGGGATTCGGCAACTGGATCGTGGTCGACTCGGTCGACACCAACGGCCGCGCCTACTCGGCGGTCTACGGCCACATGTGGGACAGCGGCGTCAAGGTGCGCACGGGGCAGACGGTGACCGCGGGTCAGCCGATCGGGATGGTCGGCTCGGCGGGCGAATCCAGCGGCCCGCACCTGCATTTCGAGATCGTGCCCGGCGGCCGGTTCACCGGTGGCCGCCAGATCGACCCGATGCCCTGGCTCGACGGCGCGCCCACCCCGGATGTCGGTGGCGCGCGGGCCTTCTCCAGCGACGCCAGCTGTGTGCGCGGCTTCGGCAGCGCCGGTGGCCTGCTCGCGGTCGGGAAAGTGCCCGCCGAGCTGGAGATCTGGTATCGCCGCGCGGGCACGGTCTGCCCGGAGATCTCCTCCTCGCTGCTGGCCGCGCAGGCCAAGCAGGAGTCGGGATTCCGGCGTGGGCTCACCTCGCCCGCGGGGGCGCAGGGCCTGGCCCAGTTCCTGCCGGGTACCGCGGTGAGCATCAATCCCGACGACGGCAGGCCCTATGTGATCGACGCCGACGGCAACGGCCGGGCCAGCGTGTGGGACGACGGCGACGCGATCATCGGCCAGGCCCGCTACATGTGCGCGATCGCGCACAAGATCGCGGGCTGGATGGCCGAGGGCAAGGTCTCCGGTGACCTGACCGCGCTCACCCTGGCCGGGTACAACGCCGGTGAGGGCGCGGTGCTCGCCTCCGGCGGCCTGCCCAATCAGGTTGCGGCGCACTACTCCGAGACCCGGCCCTACGTCACCAACATCCTGTCGATGGAACCGCAGTACCGCGCGCCCGGCGCGCAGGGCCGGTTCACCCCCGAAGAAGGTGGTGGTGGCGCGCAGGTCGTCGAGGCCGCCCACGACTGGCTCGGTACGCCGTACGTGTGGGGTGGCGGCGGCGCGCAGGGGCCCAGCAGCGGCGGGTTCGACGGGCCCGGCCTGACTTCGGCGGCGGTGTTCGCGGCGTCGGCGGGCGCGGTCACGTTGCCGCGCACCGCCGAACAGCAGTGGGAGGCAGGCTATGAGGTGCCGATCACCAAGATCGCCGCGGGTGACCTGGTGTTCAGTGACTTCGGCAGGCTGGGGCCCGCGCAGGTGGGGATCTACGCGGGCAACGGCCGGATGATCCAGGCGACGCCGGCGGCGAGCACCCGCGGTGGCGGCGGCGTCGTCGAGGTGGCGGTACCGGGCGACGCGCGGGCGAGGAGGGTGTTGTGACCACACCGTGTCGGACACCGGCGATAACCTGGTGGGACAGAACACGAATCCGCACGATTCCGGCGGTGATGCTCGTGGCGGTCCTCAGCTCGGTCGCTGCCTGCGGCGGCGACTCCGGCTCCGCGCGTCCGGACCAGGTCACCACGACCACCCGGCTGCTGGAGGCGGCCGCGGCGGCCGACCCGACCACCGCCGACGGGGTCGCGGTGGTGGCCCTGCGCGAGATCTACACCTGGAACCCGGTGAGCGAGCAGCCGGGTAGCTCATTGCAACGTGCACGAAAATGGCTGGGGCCCAGCATGATCCGTATGCTGGACAGTTCGGCCGGAGCCACCGATACACCGAAACCGTCGCTGCAGTGGGCGGACTGGGCGAAAGCGAAGGCGCGGGTGGAGGCCTTCACCTTCGCCTCGGGCGAGCAGGCACCCGCGAGCGCGGATCCGGCGGTGGCGCAGTACAAGATCGGCGTCGAGCAGACGGTCGTCTACCCGGACGGACGCACCGTGGCGCTCCCGCCGAGCACGGTGATCGCGACCGTGGTCCGCACGCCGCAGGGCTGGCGTCTGGACGCGTTCCGCTGAACCACCATCCGACAAGGTCCACAAGGAGGCACACGTGGCGAAGAAGAAGGTGACGGATCCGGCCGCGGTCGGACCGGACACGACGCTGATCCTGATCGTGGTCGGCTTTGCGACCCTGATCACCCTCGCCGTCGCGCTGCACCTGGGCAACGCGATCGCGGTGGTGCCGCAGGACATTCCGATCAACCCGATCGCCGTGGTCGCCGATCTGGCGCGCGGCAAACTGCACTGGCCGCGCGCCTCGACGGTGATCGTGCTGCTGGTCATCGCCTCGCTCATCGCGTATGTGGTGATCCGCAGGCGGCTGGCCAAACGAGCGGTCATCGGCCGATTGGCGGTGGACGACAAGGCCGACCACATGGGGACCGGCAGCGCGATTTCCTCGATCACCGAGGCGGGCGTGCGGGAGAAGGCGAACCAGCTCGGCGTGCGGTTGCGCGGCGGTGACGCGCCCGGCGTCCCGATCGGTGTCGCGGTGGCCGACGGTTCGCCGCTCTACGGCTCCTACGAGGACCTGCACCTCGACATCTGGGGTCCGCGCCAGGGCAAGTCCACCTCCCGGGTGATCCCGGCGATCCTGGCCGCGATCGGCCCGGTGATCACCACCTCCAACAAGCGCGATGTCGTCGACGCGACCCGCAATGTGCGCGAGGACCGCGACAGCCGCACCTTCGTCTTCGACCCGCAGGGCGTCGCCGGCGAGCGCGCCAAATGGTTCTGGGATCCGCTGGCCTGGGTCGACCACCGGCAGGAGGGCTGTGAGATGCGCGCCGCGCGGCTGGCGGGCCATTTCGCCGATGCCGAACGCGGCGAGGGTGACACTGCCGACAGCTTCTTCGAACCCGAGGCCGAGGACCTGCTGGCCGGGCTGTTCCTGGCCGCCGCCATCGCGCGCAAGCCGATCACCCAGGTGTGGGAATGGGTGACCGACCCGCAGAACGCCGAGCCGATCGAGCTGCTGCGTGGCGCCGGGCACGACTTCACCGCCTCCGGTCTGGCCATGCAGTACAACACCGAACACCGGACCAAGAGCGGCATCTTCGCCATGGCCAAGAAGATGATCCGCTGCCTGCAGTTGTCGAATGTGCACCCGTGGATCGCGCGGGGCAACACCGACCGCTATCAGTTCGACGAGCTGGAATTCCTCGAGCGCAACGGCACCCTGTACTGCCTGTCGCTGGAGGGGCGCGGTTCGGCGGCGCCGCTGGTGAGCGCGTTGACCGAGGCCGTCATCGACGTCGCCATGCGCAAGGCGTCGCGGTCCTCGGGCGGGCGGCTGCCGGTGCCGCTGCTCGCGGTGCTCGACGAGGCCGCGAACGTGGTGCGCTGGAAGGATCTGCCCAAGCAGTACAGCCACTTCGGTTCCCGCGGCATCGTCGTGATGACCGTGCTGCAGTCGTGGGCGCAGGGCGCACGCTGCTGGGGCGAGGCCGGTATGAGCGCGTTGTGGTCGGCGGCCAACATCAAGGTGCTCGGCAGCGGCATCGACGATATGGCCTTCCTGCGCGATCGATCCGAGGCGATCGGCGAGTACGACTCGATCTCGCAGTCGATGTCGCAGTCGGGCAACAACAAGAGCTACTCCCGCTCGCTGAGTTCCTCGGTGACCTTCACTGCGCAGGGCCTGGCGACGCTGCCGCGCGGCCGTGCGGTCGTGTTCACCTCCGGCCAGCCCGCGGTGCTCGTGCGGACGGTGCCGTGGTGGGAGTCGGACTACGCCGACGAGGTACGCCGGTCCATCGAGGACAACGATCCGACCCGCAAGACCCGCATCGACGATCTGATCGGCACGTCGCCGGTGCTGTCGAAATCCCTACCGCCGGACGAAATCGGTGACATCGAGGAGGCCACACCGCTGTGAGCAATGAATTTTCGGGCGCGAACAAGAAGGAACGGGTCTACGCCGACGTGTCCGAGTTCGTGAAGAACTACCTGAGCGAGCTCTATCAGCGGCAAGTCACCGATATCAGCGACACGGTGTGGTGCCCGGAATGGTGGCGTCATCCCGAGGCGGCGGTGCGGCTCGACGCGTTGTGGCAGGCGTGGGAGCACTACCGGATGCAGGGCGGCCCGGGAATCAGCGTGTGGTTCCTCGACCACGCGGACCCGCATATGACCAAGCTGTTCGATCCGCGCGGACCGTTCAAGTACTGCAGTGTGCGCAACGGTCACAAGGAGATGCTCAAGTCGCTGCCACTGGAGAATCCCGACGCCAATCTGTGGACGGCGCCGGAGAACGGCCTGTGGGACAAGGACCATCCGCACGGCGCGTGAATACCTGGCGCGCTCCCTCGACCCGCCCCGGCGGATCGAGGGAGCGGCCGGTCAGCGTTCGATGCCGCGTTCGAGCCCGCGTTCGAGTCCGCGCGCTTCCAGACCGCGGGCCCGCATCGGCGTGTGCCGGGTGGCCGCGTCGTGCAGGCGAATCGCGTCGTCGGGCGAAATGCCCTGCCCCATCTCGACCAGCATGCGCACCTGGCTCAGTTCGGGCGCGACCCCGGCCCGCTCCAGATGGGCGGCGATCGCGGCCCGCCGCTCGACGGTGTCGTAACCGACCTGCTGGGTGGCGACACTCGTCGACGCGGTGGCGAATACCGAGGACGGGTCCTTTTCCAGGCTGAGCCCCCGCTGCTGGGTGGCCTGGTTGCCCATCGACATCATCTGGCCGAGCTCGATATTGCGCGGGTCCTTGGCCTTGAGGTCGCGGGCCTCGCGCAGCTGGAGTTCCTTGGCTTCCTTCATCTTCGCCTCGACCGCCTTGGCGCGGGCCTCGGCCTCTTTCTGGCCGTGTTCGCGCGACTTCAGGGCGACCAGGGTGGCCATCTGCAGCATGGTGCGCATCATCGATGCCGTTTCGCTGCCGATGTCGTCGAGTTCCGCCATGACTGCTCCCCGATGCTGCTGTGGAAGTGGACATCTGAGCCTACCCCGGGAAGGACACGAGTGGATGTCCTCCCGGGGTGGCCGCGCGTCTCAGCCGACCGTGACGGTGTTGAACGAGATCGGCATGGCGGGCGGGCCGTCCTTCGCGCCGTTCTTGACACCCGCGCCGGCGACCTTGTCCAGCGTCGCCAGACCGGCCTCGTCGATGGTGCCGAAGATGGTGTAGTTCGGCGCCAGCTCGGTGTCACCGAAGACCAG
This sequence comes from Nocardia sp. NPDC059177, assembly GCF_042755165.1. Classification (NCBI taxonomy): domain Bacteria; kingdom Bacillati; phylum Actinomycetota; class Actinomycetes; order Mycobacteriales; family Nocardiaceae; genus Nocardia; species Nocardia sp. NPDC059177. The sequence continues at coordinate 113,237 of NZ_JBHZBX010000011.1, forward strand.
GAAGAACTGGCTGCCGTTGGTGCCCTTGCCCTCTGGCGAGGTACCGGCGTTGGCCATGGCGATCACGCCGCGCTGGTAGTTCACCGGCTGGCTCAGCGCCGGGTCGTCCGGCGCGAACAGGTCGGTGGGGTACTCGTTGTCGAAGCTGTAACCGGGGCCGCCCCCGCTGGTGGCCGTCGGGTCACCGCACTGCAGGATGCCGAAGCCGGGGGAGGCCACGATGCGGTGGCAGCTGGTCTGATCGAAGTAGCCCTGCTCGGCCAGGCTCACCAGCGAGTTGACCGTGCACGGCGCCTGCGCGCTGTTGAGCGAGAGTCCGATCGGGCCCTGGGTGGAGTCGATCGAGACCTTGACCTCGGGGCCGTCGGTGGCCACCGTGGTCGTCGCGGGCGGGGTGACCGGTTTGGCCGCGGGCTCGGTGTCGGCCGGGTAGCTGCAGTCGACCGTGGCCGGCTTGGCGGCGGGCGGCGGCGGGCCGGGCAGGTCGAGCGGGGTGTTGACGAACTGCGTGGTCGGCACCGTGGAGGACGACTCGGCGGCCGTCGAGTCCTCGTCACCGCCCTTGGTGAGGAAGTACACGCCGGCCGCGGCGGCCGCGACCACGACGACGCCGAGGACCGAGCCCGCGATCGTCAGGCGCTTGCGCTTCTTCTCCTGCTCGGCCCGCCGGGCCAGCTGGCGCTCCAGCTTGCGCTTGGCCGCCGCCCGTCGCTGTTCGTTACTCGGCACTACCACGTTCCTCCTGTGTCGTCAGGTTCGTCTAGAGGGTAACCGGTTGGACGCGAGGGGCGCCCGTGGGGAAAACTGGATGATCGTGACCAAGACCAGCAGCTTCACCGCCCCGAAGGGGGTACCGGATTACCTGCCGCCCAGCTCGGCCGAGTTCGTCGCCGTGCGTGACGGCTTGATCCACGCCGCCCGGCTCGCCGGGTACGGCCACATCGAGCTGCCGGTCTTCGAGCAGACCGCGCTGTTCGCGCGGGGTGTCGGCGAGTCGACCGACGTGGTCAGCAAGGAGATGTGGACCTTCGCCGACCGTAACGGCGAGAGCTTCACGCTGCGTCCGGAGGGCACCGCGGGCGTCATGCGGGCGGTCATCCAGCACGGTCTGGACAAGAGCGGGCAGCTGCCGCTCAAACTTTGCTATGCCGGTCCGTTCTTCCGCTACGAGAACCCGCAGGCCGGTCGCTACCGGCAGCTGCAGCAGGTCGGTATCGAGGCGATCGGCGTCGACGATCCCGCGCTCGACGCCGAGGTCATCGCCATCGCCGACGCCGGTTTTCGAGGCCTCGGCCTGGACGGGTTCCGCCTGGAGATCACCTCGCTCGGCGACGAGACCTGCCGTCCGCAGTACCGGGAGCTGCTGCAGGAGTTCCTGCTCGCGCTGCCGCTGGACTCCGAGACCCAGCGCCGCGCGCGGATCAATCCGCTGCGCGTGCTCGACGACAAGCGGCCCGAGGTGCGCGAGCTGACCGCGAACGCGCCGCTGATGATCGATCACCTCTCGGAATCGGCGAAGGCGCACTTCGAGCAGGTCCTCGGCCACCTCGACGCGCTCGGCGTGCCGTATGTGGTCAACCCGCGGATGGTGCGCGGCCTGGACTACTACACCAAGACCACCTTCGAATTCGTGCACGATCAGCTGGGCGCGCAGTCCGGCATCGGTGGCGGCGGCCGCTACGACGGGCTGATGGCCCAGCTCGGCGGGCAGCCGCTGTCGGGCATCGGGTTCGGCATCGGGGTGGACCGGACGGTGCTCGCCCTGGCGGCCGAGGGCAAGTCGGCGGCCGATCCGGCCCGCTGTCAGGTCTACGGCGTGGCGCTCGGTGACGCGGCCAAGGCGCGGATGGTCGCGCTCGGCGGTGCGCTGCGCGGCGCGGGCATCAGCGTCGACCTGGCCTACGGCGGGCGCGGGATGAAGGGCGCGATGAAGGGTGCCGACCGCTCCGGCGCGAAGTACACCCTCGTGCTGGGCGACCGCGACCTCGCCGAGAACACCATCGGGGTCAAGGAGATGGCGACCGGCGAGCAGCGGCAGGTGCCGCTGGGCGAGGTCGTCGGGGTGCTGCGTACCGCACTCGGTAACTGAAGTCCGGGGCGGTGCAGGCGCGGGTAGTCTGACCGCGCCGGCGCCGGACCCGCCGCTGACCGGTGGAGAGGGAACCAAGTGAACGGGGACTCCGGCCGCGCGGAACCGGTCGGCATCGACCTGGTCGCGCCCGAGGTGTTCGCGCCGATGTTGCGCAAACTCGCGCTGGCCGCGCTCGGCGTCGGCGTCGGGGTGACGTTGCTGTCGGCGATCTGGCTGAGCTGGCTGCCCGCGCTCGTGCTCGGGCTGGTCGTCGCGGTACCGACCATCGGCTATGTGTTCGCCTTCGGCCGTCGGCGGATGTGGTTGAGCGGCACCGTGATCCACGCGCACCGGCTCGTCGGCGAACGCCGGATCGACCTGGCCGCGGCGACCGGCGTGCAACTGCTCGTCTTTCCCGGCCGGTTGAGCCGGATCGTACTGCGGGTGACCGCGGGCGCCGACACCCAACTGGTGCCGCTGGCGATGTACACCGACGCGGACAGCGGCCGGGAACTGCACCTGCTCGGATTGCGCAAACTCGCCGACGCGCTGGCCGCCAGTGAGCTCGCCGCGGCCGTGGCGATCTCGGAAGTGCTGGTACAGCAGTTGCGCGCCGAGGCCCGCGACGCCGGGCTCACCGAACGGCCGCTGTATCGCGGGGTGCGCTTGGTGCGGGCCAAGGACGCGGTGTCACCGGTGGTGCTGAGCGACACCGAGGTCGCCGAGCTGGGCTGAGTGCGTCCGGTCGTTCAGCCGAACAGCGCCAGCTGGGTGTCCGGTGCCGGCGGCGTCGGCGACCGCGGGGTGGTTGTGCCTTGGGGGCGGTGCAGGCCGTACGCGGTGAGCAGCGGATCGATCCGCTCGCGCAGCCAGGTGCGGTACGCGGGGCTGACGGTGCCGCCGCGGGCGTAGAGCTGACGGTAGCGGCGCATCAAGGCCGGATGCTCGGCGGCGAGCCAGCTCAGGAACCAGTCGCGGGTCGGGCCGCGCAGGTGCATCGGGAAAGCCGTGGCACTGGTGGCGCCCGCCTCGGCGATCGCGGCGACGAGGGCTTCCAGGTGCGCGCGGCTGTCGGTGAGGCACGGAATGATGGGCGCGGCCATGACGTGTACTGCGAATCCGGCCTCGGCCAGGGCGCGCACCAGCTCCAGGCGGGCACGGGGTTCGGGGGTGCCGGGTTCGAGGCTGTGGTGCAGGTCCGGGTCGAGGATGGCGATCGATACCGCCACACTGATCTCCACCTGTCGCGCCGCCTCGGTGAGCAGCGGGAGATCGCGACGCAGCAGCGGGCCCTTGGTGAGAATCGAGAAGGGCGTGCGCGCCTCGGTGAGCGCGCGAATGATGCCGGGCATCAGGCGATAACGACCCTCGGCGCGCTGATAGGGGTCGGTATTGGTGCCCAGCGCCACCGCCTCCCGCTGCCAGGACCGGCGGGCGAGCTCGCGCCGCAGCACCGCGCCGACATTGGTCTTCACCACGATCTCGGCGTCGAAATCGCGACCGGCGTCCAGCCCGAGGTATTCGTGGCTGCCACGCGCGAAGCAGTAGCGGCAGGCGTGCGAACAGCCACGCATCGGATTGATCGTCCAGCGGAACGGCAGCGCCGAGTTCTCCGGCATCTTGTTGAGCGCGCTCTTGCAGAGCACCTCGTGGAAGGTGATGCCGTCGAACTCGGGGGTGCGGACGGTGCGCACCAGACCCGCCCGGGTCAGTCCGGGCAGTGCGCCGTCATCGGCGTCGAGGGTCTGGTTCTGCCACCGCACCCCACGAGTCGAACATTCGTTCGAACTGGTGTCAAGCGGCGCGCGGGGCCCGCAGGAAGTCGACCAGGTCGGCGACGGTCTGCTGGACCGGGCGCGGCTGGTAGCCGAGCTCGCGTTCGGCCTTGCCGTGGTCGACGATCGGTGCCGAGATCACCGCGCCCAGCGCGGCCTTGGACAGGATGTCGGAGCCCAGGCGTTTGCCGATCGGTTCCAGGACCGGCAGGAGCGCGCCCAGCGCCTTGGCCGGGATGGCGAAGCGCGGGCCCTTGACCCCGGCGTGCGCCGCCGCCATCTTGCACAGGTCGAACAGGGTGACCATCTCGCCGCCGAGCAGGTAGTTCTCGCCGGTACGGCCCTTCTCGCCGGCCAGGATCAGGCCCTGGCCGACATCGCGCACATCGACCAGGTCGAAACCGCCGCCGATCATCACCGGCGTGCGGCCGCGCACGGCCTCGAGGACGGTGCGGTTCAGGCGCGAGAGCCGATCGGGGAAGTCGACCGGGCCGTAGACGCCGGTCGGGTTGACGATCACCGCGTCCAGGCCGCGCTCGATCACCGCGCGCAGCTTCTCCTCGCCCGCCCACTTGGACCGGTCGTACACCGGCAGCTCCGGATCCACCGAGCGGCCGGTGGTCTCGTCGATGTGACCACCGGCGCGGTACTGGTCGAACGCGTGGATGGAGCTGGTGTGCACGAACCGGCGCACGCCGACCTCGAGCGCCGCCTCGGCGGTGACCCGCACGCCCTCGGTGTTCACCCGCCAGGCCAGATCGTTCTTCTCGGCGAGGGTGATCAGCGCGACCAGGTGGTAGACCACCTCGACGTCGGCCAGCGCCGAGCGCATCGACGCCGGGTCGAGCACATCGCCTTCGACCCAGGTGACGGCCGGGTCGGACGTGGTCGGGGCGGCGCGATCGATGGCCACGACGTCGTGGCCGCGCTCGACGAGCTGCGGGATCAGGTTGGTACCGAGGTAGCCGGCTGCGCCGGTCACTGCGACCTTCATGCGGCCGAGGATATAGAACATGTTCTAGTTTTCCTAGTGAATGGCATAGATCCAGGCAGACACGGGTCGAAACACGTCGGGGTGTTCGGCTATATTTGGCCCACTGCGCTGTCGGGTCGTCGCGCCGGGAGTTTCGCGACCCCGGCCGGGCAACCCGGAGAAGACTTTTCACGACGAGTTGGGGGGATTTCGCATGACCGATCTCTCGGTCGAAACAGATGCTGTCACGGCTTTCGCCGCGACCAATTCCGTAGTGGCCGCCGATGTCGCCTCGGCGGGCATCACCGACGCGGCAGGCAACGTCGCCGCGATGACGCCGGTGTTCGGCCTGATCGGCGCCGATTATCTGGCGATGTTCGCGGCCGCGCAGGCGTTGCAGGCCAAGGACATCAACGATCTGTCGGCCAAGTTCAGTTCGCTCTCCGATGCCGCCTTCAAGACGTCGGTGACCCTGGAGACCAGCGATCTGTCCCGCGCCGCCGACATCGCGCGCCAGTCGGCCGGTCTCGGAGGTGGAGCATGAAGCCGCTGAGCGCCGACGCGGGCGTCATCACGCCCGACACCGCCCTGGCCACCGCCGATGCCGCCACCCAGTCCACGTTGGCCACCCTGCCGGTCGACTACGCCGATCAGGCCATCCTCGACGTACCGCTGATGCAGGTGCCCGAGGACGTCGACGAGCCGATCTTCACCCTGGCCCAGAAGATCACCGACGAGACCCAGGCCGCGGGCACGCTGCCCACCGCCGGGCTTTCCGGACTGTCCGGGCTGACCGACGGTTCGGTCGACGCCCAGGACATCCTCTCCGGTGTCGCCGACGACGCGGCCACCGCCTTCGGCGACGCGCAGACCTCGATCGACGCGCTCGTCGCGCCGGTGCTGTCCAACGCGCAGACGGTGTTCGACCAGGCCAAGAGCGCGCTGTCGGGCGCCACCGGCGGCACGACCCCCGCCAGCACCTCGGCCGCCACCACCACGCAGAGCGAAGATCCGGTCGCCGCCCTGCTGAGCGGCCTGTCGCTGCCCGAGCTGCCCGGCATCGAGTCGCTGTTCGATCCGATCCTGTCGCTGCTGGAGAGCTTCGGTACCGGGCTGTTCGACTCGATCGACCCCACCTCGATCCTGAGCAGTTCCTCGGCGATGATCGAGCAGGCCATGAGCCTGGCCCAGGGTGGGGTGAAAACGGTCCAGCAGCTGTGGGAGGGCGAGTCCTCCGACGCGGCGACCACCGCCAGCCAGCAGGCGCAGACCGAGGGCGGAGAGACCAGCCAGCGTGGTTTCGATATCGCCGCGCTCACCCAGCAGGCCGCGGCCGTCGTCCAGTCGGGCAACGCGCAGCTGTCCAGCATCGCCACCACCTTCGCCGCCCAGGCGGCCGCGCTGGCCCCGACGATCATGCTGCCGCCGACCCAGGCCACCCTCATCGGCCTGGCCACCGAGCACCTCGGTGAGGCGGTCACCGTGGTCAACGTGACCCGCGGCCAATTGGCCGGGCACACCGCCGAACTCAGCGGTGTCGTGCAGCAGATCGCCGCGCAGAGCGGGCTGCCCTCCCCGGAGGAAGCGCTCACCGCGGTCTCGGAGAACATCGGCGAGCCGCTGCTCACCCAGGCCGAGGAAGCGCTCACCGGCACCGACGACTCCACCCTGGCCGCGACCACGACCAGCCCCGGCACCACCACTACCCCGGGCACCACGCCCTCGGGCCTCGGCACGGGTGGTTCGACCGGCAGTCCCGGCGGGACCGGCGGCTCGCTGGGTGCGCTCGGCGTCGCCGGCGGCCCCAACGGCACCGGTGGCAGTGCAGGCACGCCGAGTTCGGGCACGCCCAAGTCGGCAGGTGTCCCCGGCGCGGCTGTCCCCGGTACCGCCCGCGGCATGACCACCGGACTGGGCGGTCTGGGCGGCAACACCACGGCAGCGAGCACCAGCGGGTCCAACTTCATGGGCGGTGGCAGCGGCGCGGGCGCAGGCGCGGGTCAGCGTGGCGGCACCGACGAGGAACACGGCCGTACCGTCACCCCGTACCAGAGCCGGACCGGCAACGACGATCTCACCGGCCCGCTCGGTGAGTCCACGCCCGATGTCATCGGCGCGGTCCACGAGGACGAGCGCGAGGCCGACGAAGACCGGTTCTGAGCGGCGGGTTCGTCGGCGGTCCGGAGACCGCCGACGAACCCGTGCTCAGCTCTAGAAGGTGCTCAGCTCTAGAAGGTGCTCAGCTCTAGAAGGTGCTCAGCTCTTGAAAGCGTCGACAAGCTTCTTGCAGAGGTCGGCGAACCGCTTGCGCGCGGCCTGCTGGTCGCCGTCGAGCCCCTCGGTGGCACCGGGGGAGTAGACCACCAGATGTACCTCGCCGGCCGGATCGTCGGGCATCAGGTCGATGATCTGGGTGCCCTTGCCGTCACCGGCCGGGATGCCGAAATCGACCTCGGCGAGCGCGGTGATCTCGTCGCGGGCCGCCGCGATCACCTCGGGTGCGACCGTGCCGGTCACCTTCTTCGGCTCGGTCTCGGGCTTGCGATCCTTGCTCACCACGTCGGGCCTGTGCACGGCCGCGCCGTCGGCGAACACCTGCAGGACCGGCCGCAGGTCGGTGCGCTGGGACCAGCCGTCCGGAATCGTCGTCAGGCTGACCAGCGGTAGCGGCGCCGGGTCGGCGTGCGCGGCGGCACTCATCCCCGGCAGCGCGAGCGCGCAGACGAGCAGTCCGGTCATGGTCAAGCGCATGGGTTCCCCTCGATCGGAAGACAGTGTGTCGGTGTCGCGTTCGGGGGTCAGCGTAGCCCGGGCGGGTTGTTCAGGTCACCCGCGGAATAGGTGTCACACGAGGACACCGCGCCGGTGCGGTAGCCGGCCAGGAACCACTTCTGGCGCTGCTCGGAGGATCCGTGCGTCCACGACTCGGGGTTGACCCCGCGCCCGGCCGCACGCTGGATCCGATCGTCACCGACGGCATTGGCGGCCGAGAGAGCGTCGCGGATGTCGTTGTCCGACAGCGGCTTCAGGAACGGCTGACTGCTGCCCGGGGCGGGCTGCTTGTCGGCGAAATGGGCCCAGATCCCGGCGTAGCAGTCGGCCTGCAGTTCGGTGCGGACAGCGCCGGACTGCGCGCCCTTCGGATCGCGCTGGGCGCGGCCGATGTCGCCGAGCTGATTCTGGATGTGGTGGCCGACCTCGTGCGCGACGACGTACTCCTGGGCCAGCGGGCCCGCGCTGGCGCCGAAGCGGTCGGTGAGCTCCTGGAAGAAACTGGTGTCGAAGTAGGCGGTCTGGTCGGCCGGGCAGTAGAACGGGCCGACGTCGCTGGTGGCATTGCCGCACCCGGTGCTGACCGCGCCGGAGAACAGCACCAGCCTCGGCTCCACGTACCGGGTGCCGGTCTGCTTCGGCAGTTCCTGCGACCACACCCCGTCGAGGCTCTGCGCGGTCGCCACCACCCGGCAGTCGACGTACTTGTTGGCGTCGGCGCCGGTCTTGCAGTGTGCCGGAGTGCCGGCGGTGCCCGCCGCACCGGCCTGCTGCTCGGTCTGCGCGCCGGTGAAGCTGCCCAGCACCGAGCCGGGATCGCCACCGATCAGCAGCGTGATCACCAGCAGGATCAGGCCGCCCGCGCCGCCACCGATCGCGAGTTTGCCGCCCGTGCCGGGACCGCCGCCCGAGGATGCCCGTCCGGGATCGATCTGCATACCTTCGTTGAAGGTCATCGCCGTACTCGCCTTCGCTCGGTTGTCCAGCAGGCCACCAGCATGATTCGCCGTCGGCGGGCGGCGGACGGCGGGCAGGTGTCACAAGCTTGACACGGTGAGCCGGATATCGGTTTTCACTCCGCGAACGTGTCTCACTACGATGGCAGTGCACCTGGTCTTCTCCGCCGGTGCGACACGTCGTCGAAAGGAATACCGTGCTGCGCACCCACTTGGCTGGTTCGCTGCGAAGCGAGCACGCCGGTCAGACCGTCACCCTCACCGGCTGGGTGGCCCGGCGTCGTGACCACGGTGGCGTGATCTTCATCGATCTGCGCGATGCCTCCGGTGTCGCGCAGGCCGTGTTCCGCGAGGGCGAGGCGGCCGAGCAGGCCCACAAGCTGCGCGCGGAGTACGTCGTGCAGATCACCGGTGTGGTGGAGCAGCGGCCCGACGGCAACGAGAACCCGGAGCTGCCGACCGGGCAGATCGAGGTCGACGTCAAGGAACTGGTCGTGCTCAACGAGAGCGCGCCGCTGCCGTTCCAGCTCGACGAGACCCCCGGCGACGAGGCCCGCCTCAAGTACCGCTACCTCGACCTGCGCCGCGAGGGCCCCGCGCACGCCATCCGGCTGCGCTCCAAGGTCAACGCCGCCGCGCGCGAGGTGCTGGCCCGCCACGAGTTCGTCGAGGTGGAGACCCCCACGCTCACCCGCTCGACCCCCGAGGGCGCCCGCGACTTCCTGGTGCCCGCGCGGCTGCAGCCGGGCAGCTTCTACGCCCTGCCGCAGAGCCCGCAGCTGTTCAAGCAGCTGCTGATGGTCAGCGGTATCGAGCGCTACTTCCAGATCGCGCGCTGCTACCGCGACGAGGACTTCCGCGCCGACCGGCAGCCCGAGTTCACCCAGCTCGACATCGAGATGAGCTTCGTGCGCCAGGAGGACGTGATCCTGCTGGCCGAGGACGTGCTCGCCGCATTGTGGAGCCTGGTCGGCTACGAGATCCAGACCCCGATCCCGCACATGACCTACGCCGAGGCCATGCGCCGCTTCGGTTCCGACAAGCCCGACCTGCGCTTCGGTGTCGAAATCACCGAGTGCACCGAGTTCTTCGCGCAGACCCCGTTCCGGGTGTTCCAGGCCGAGTACGTGGGCGCGGTCGTGATGCCCGGTGGCGCGAGCCAGCCGCGTCGCCAGCTCGACGCCTGGCAGGACTGGGCCAAGCAGCGCGGCGCCAAGGGCCTGGCCTACATCCTGGTCAACGAAGACGGCACCCTCGGCGGCCCGGTCGCCAAGAACCTGTCCGATGCCGAGCGCGAGGGCCTCGCCAAGCATGTCGGTGCCGAGCCGGGCGACTGCGTCTTCTTCGCCGCGGGCGCCACCAAGGCACAGCGCGCGCTGCTGGGCGCGGCGCGCGGCGAGATCGCCCGCAAATGCGACCTCATCGACCCGAACGCCTGGGCTTTCGTCTGGATCGTCGACGCCCCGATGTTCGAGCCGACCGCCGACGCCACCGCCGGCGGTGACGTGGCCCTGGGCTACTCGGCCTGGACCGCGGTGCACCACGCTTTCACCTCGCCCAAGCCGGAGTCGATCGACACCTTCGACACCGACCCGGGTGCCGCGCTGGCCTACGCCTACGACATCGTCTGCAACGGCAACGAGATCGGTGGCGGTTCGATCCGTATCCACCGCCGGGACGTGCAGGAACGCGTGTTCCAGGTGATGGGCATCGATCACGACGAGGCCCAGGAGAAGTTCGGCTTCCTGCTCGACGCCTTCTCCTACGGCGCACCGCCGCACGGCGGCATCGCCTTCGGCTGGGACCGCATCACCGCGCTGCTGGCCGGCGAGGACTCCATCCGCGAGGTCATCGCCTTCCCGAAGACCGGCGGCGGCGTCGACCCGCTCACCGACGCGCCGGCGCCGATCACCGCGCAGCAGCGCAAGGAGGCGGGCATCGACGCCAAGCCCGAGGTCAAGGCCGACGGCAAGGCCGCCGCGCCGAAGACCGCCGCCGCCGAGAAGTAGCGCGGTTTTCGCAGTGGCCGGTACCTTCTGGTCAGCTCGCCGTCGTCACGGCGACTCGACCAGGAGGCTCCGGTGCTGCACCTGCGTGTCATCAGCCCGTCCCAGCGCACCGACGAGCTGGTGCGGATGCTCGAAGCCGACCCCGGCGTCACCCATCTGACGGTGGCGCGCGGGGTCGCGCTCGATCCGGTGGGCGATCTGGTCCAGGCCGACGTGGCCCGCGAGGGCGCCAACAAGGTGCTCGCCGATGTGAAGGCGCTCGGCATGGTCGAACACGGCGGTATCACCCTCGGTCCGGTCACCACGGTGCTCTCCGATGCCGCCGACCGGGCGGTGCGGGCCGCGCCCGGCGATCCCACCGACGCGGTGGTCTGGGAACAGCTGATCAAGGAGACGCACGAGGAAGCCTCGCTCAACGCCACCTTCGTCGCGTTCCTGACCATCGCCTGCCTGCTGGCCTCGGTCGGCGTCGCGACGAACTCGCCGGTCACCATCGTGGGCGCGATGGTGGTCGGCCCGGAGTTCGGTCCGTTGGCGGCGCTGTCGGTGGCCCTGGTGCGGCGCAACTGGCGGCTGGCCCGGCGGTCGGTGATCGCGCTGGCGGTGGCGTTCCCGGTGGCGATGGTGATCACCCTGTTCGCGACGCTGATCTGGGAACGGTTCGGCTGGATCACCACCGAGGGTGTGATCGACGCGCACAATGTCGACTTCATCTACGAGGTGGGACCGTTTTCCCTGGTCGTGGCCCTGCTGGCGGGTGCGGCCGGCATGCTCTCGCTGGTGACGGCGAAATCGGCGGCGCTGATCGGGGTGTTCATCTCGGTCACCACCGTGCCCGCCGCCGGTTACGCGGTGGTGGCCGCGGCCATCGGCCAGTGGCACCGGGCCTTCGAGTCAGTCGGGCAGCTCGCGGTCAACCTGCTCGGCATCGTCGTGGCCGGGGTGCTCGTGCTGGAGCTGCGTCCACGCGCGGGCAACGAGGCCGGGCCGCTGCACCGGTTCCAGCGGGCGATCGGGATGCGCACGCCGTTCGACCGGTGAGGTTCAGATGCGCGCCACCGGGCCCGCGGTGAGCATCCGGTAGCCGTAGGTGACCGCGACGGCGCAGACCGGACCGGCCACGAACAGCCCGAAACCGCACAGTGCGAGACCCACCAGGGTCACCAGGGTGATCGTCAGCGCCAGCAGCAAGGCGGCCCACAGATTGGCGATCACCAGCTGCGCGCTGGCCTTGATCGCCTCGACCGGACCGTAGTCCTGGTCGATCACGAAGTGCATCGAGAACATGCACAGGAAGCCGACGATCAGGCCGGGCAGCAGGCACAGCGCGGCGGCGATCAGGGTCGCGGCGAAGGCCAGCAGCGCGGTCAGCAGGACATTGCCCGCGTTCACGAATCGGAAGAACGAGCCGAATGCCGGTGGGTAGCCGTCGGTTTCGTAGAGCGCGCCGCGCACCATCACCGCCTGCAGCAGCCACAGCGCGACCAGCACGATCAGGAACAGGAACAGCACCGTGAACAGCGAAGTGGGCTCGAAGATCTGGACGACGGCCAGGAACGCGAGATAGATGAGCACACCGACGCCGGTGACCCCCAGCCACGGACCGGGGTTGGCGCGGAACCGCTCCCAGCCGTAGCTCAGTGATCGGCCGACATCGAGGGCTTGTGCTCCCGAATGGTAGTAACCCGGCGGCTGCCCGGCCGAACCGCCCGACACGCCGGGCGCGGGTGCGGCGGCATAGGCGCCGCTGTCCGGTTTCGCCTGGGCTGCGGGGTAACCGGGACCGGTGCCGGCCGGACCGTACTGCGGTGCCGGTCCGCTCGCGCCGGCTATCGGGGGCGCGGGCTCGACCGGCTCGTTGCCGTATTGCGCGGCGCCGGGGCCCTCGAACTGCGGATAGCCTGCGCCACCGGCCATTCCGTGCCTGCTGTGACCGCTGCCCGCGCCCGGGGGAGCACCCTGGCCGGGCGGGGTGGGGGGTGGTCCGGCGAACTGTCCGCCACCGCCGGGAACGGGCGACCCACCGGGGGAATCGCTCGATGCGGCGTACGGTGTGTCGGTCACTGTGATAGACCTTTCGACTCAACCGGTTTGCGGTGTGGCGCACAGCAGTTGACGATGAGAAAACCTGACAACCGTCGAGTGTGTCAAGCGAACAGGCACACTCGCGCAACCTCGGCGCCAACACGCCGAGCGACGCGGAAAGGTTGTGCAACCGCTCGCTAGAAGTGACCAGGTACGAGTAGCTTGAGAGGCGATGACCGCACTATTGGCCGAACGCGCCGCCGACGTCGTGTCCGCAGCACAACAGTTGCTCACAAAGCGAATGGGTGCTCCGGTGAAGCTGAGCGATCCGATGGAGCTCAGTGGCAGTGGTAGGACGACAGTCCTACGCGTGCGTGTTGCGGAAAACGCATTTTCGTTGCCGCGCACGCTGATCGTGAAACAGGTGCGCGGCTCCGCTCAGGACCGCCGCACCGGCGGCATGGCGCCCGGAGTCGCCAGCATCGATGCGGCATTCCTGCGGGAGGCGGTGTCCTACCAGTTCACGACGGCGCTGAGCCGCGAACAGCGGCCGGGCGCCTTCCTGATCGCGCACAGTGTTCCCGATCGTTTGCTGGTGCTGTCGGATCTGGGCGACAACGCGCTGCTCACCTCGGTGCTGCGGGCCAGGGTCGAGCCGGGTACCCGCAACGCGCTGATGGCCTTCGCCCAGGCGCTGGGCCGGATGCACGCCGCGACCGTCGGGCGCGAACCCGACTTCGTCGCGCTCATGCGCCGGGTCGATTCGGTGCATCGCGTCGACGGCATCGCCCAGCAGGCCCAGGCCGCGATCGCCGAGGTGCCTGGTCTGCTCCGGACCGAACTCGGCATCGAGGTCCCCGGCGAGATCGCCGAGCGCATCGTGCACGGCAACCGCCTGTTCACCGGCGGCCGGTACCGCGCGTTCAGCCCGTCGGACCTGTGCCCGGACAACGTGATCATGAACGACGAGGGCGCGCGGTTCCTCGACTACGAGTGGGGCGGTTTCCGCGACGCCACCCTCGACATCGCGTACGCGCTGGTCTCGTTCCCCGGCTGCCTGTGCGATTTCGAGCTCTCGCGCAGCCGGGCCAGGGAGATGGTCGAGGCCTGGCGTTCGGCGGTGGTCGGGGTCTGGCCCTCGCTGGCCGACGACGCCGTGCTGGCCGAACGGATACTCGAGGCGCGGCTGATCTGGGTCTGGCTGTCGACCTACTGGTTCCTGCCCGCCGATCACACCCGCATCGCCACCGCCCGCGAGCACGGCCTGTCGGTGCCGCGTTCGGAGGCGTTGATCAACCGCTGGTCGGCGCTGGCCGAGGACGCGCGGGTCACCGGCGACGACGCGGTCGGCGACTTCGCCGAACAGGTCTCGGCCATGCTCGAGGAACGCTGGGCGGAATAGGAGCAGCCCACTTTCCGGCGCGACGGGAGTAGCGTCGGCGGATGTCGGATCATCCGAGGAGTTGGGAGCAGGCGTGCCGAAACCGGTCAGCGTCACCGTCGTCCGCAAGCAGTGGTTGACCCCGCACCTGGTGCGGGTGGTCGGCACCGTCGATCCGTCGGAGTTCGTCCCGAACGGATTCACCGACGCCTACGTGAAATTGATCTTCCCGGTGCCCGGGGTCGAGTATCCCGAGCCGTTCGATCTCGACGCCGTCCGGGCGACGCTGAGACCGGAGAGCCAGCCGGTGCTGCGCACCTACACCGTCCGGTCCTATGCCGCCGGCACCGGCGAGATCAGCATCGATTTCGTGGTGCACGGTGCCGAGGGTGTCGCGGGCCCGTGGGCCGGGTCGGTCGAACCCGGCGAGCGGTTCCTGCTGTTCGGCCCCGGCGGTGCCTTCGCGCCCGACCCGGCGGCCGACTGGTTCCTGTTCGCCGGCGACGAATCGGCGCTGCCCGCCATCGCGGCCGGGCTGGCCGAGCTGCCCGCCGGTGCGCCCGCGGAGGTGTTCGTCGAGGTCGGTGGCCCCGACGACGAGATCGCCCTGGACACCCCCGCCGACCTGCGGTTGCACTGGGTGCATCGTGGCGCGTCCGCCGATGCCATCCCCGACGAGCTGGCCGGTGCGAACGCACCCCTGGTCGCGGCGGTGCGGGCCGGCGACTGGCTGCCCGGCCAGGTGCAGGCGTTCGTGCACGGCGAGGCCGAGGCCGTGATGCGCAATCTGCGCCCGTACCTGCGCAAGGAACGCGCGGTCGCGCCGAAGTGGCTCTCGATCTCCGGATACTGGCGCCGCGGGCGGACCGAAGAGGGCTTCCGCGAATGGAAGCGCGAACTGGCCGCCGAGAGTTCGTGATCGGCGCTCAGCCGATCGGGGCGCCGCGCTGCTCGAGCCGTCCGCCCGCGGGAACCGCGAAGGACATGCCGTGGCGCACCCCGCTGCCCGGATCGGTGACATCGAGGACATAGAACCAGTCCATCTGCGCCTGCCCGGCCGTCACCTCGAGCACGCCGAAGCCGTGCGAGTCGAGTTCGACGTAACGCAGATGACGATTGGCCGTCTGGATCGCCGCCTCGGCGGCCACCGAGGCGGTCCGCGCGGGGACCTTCAGCAGATCGCCGACACTGGCGGAGGTCACCGACGGGACCACGAACTCCGCGCCTGCAGTCGGCCCGCCCGGGTAGTTCGCGGCATCCACCGGCAGGTCGGCGGCCCAGGAGGTGTGGATGTCGCCGGTGAGGAACACGACGTCACCGACCTGGTTGTCGGTGATCGCCGAGAACAGCGTGCGGCGGTCGGCGGTGTAGCCGTCCCACTGGTCGCCGTTGACGGTGATACCGCCCTGCGGCAGGCCGAGCGCGGCGGTGATCGCCTCGGTGGTGGCGGCTTCCAGCGGCGGGAAGACCAGCGGCGCGATCATCACCGAGTTGCCGACGAGCTTCCACCTGGCCGGTGAGGACACCAGACCCGCGGTGAGCCACTGCATCTGGGCGCGGCCGGTGATGGTGCGCGCCGGATCGTCGGCGACCCGCCAGCCCGCGCCCGGTCCCGCCTCCTCGTCGCGGTAGCTGCGCAGGTCCAGCATCGACAGCTCGGCCAGGGTGCCGAAGCGCAGCCGCCGGTAGATCTGCACCTGCCCGTCGGCGCGGGTCTCGCGCACCGGCATCCATTCGAGGTAGGCGCGCGTGGAGGCGGCTTTGCGGTCGGTCCACGCGCCCTGGGTGGCCGGATCGTGGTTCTCGGCGCCCTCACGCCAGGAGTTGTCGGCCGATTCGTGGTCGTCCCAGGTGCAGATGAACGGCAGCCGCGCGTGCAGGGCGGTCAGATCGGGATCGGTCTTGTACTGGCCGTGCCGGATCCGGTAGTCGGCCGGCGAGACGATCTCGTGCGCCGGATCGTGTCCGCGCACGGCACCGGTGCGGCCGGTGTACTCGCCGCGCGCGTACTCGTAGAGGTAGTCGCCGAGGTGCACGACCGCGTCGAGGTCGGTCCGCGCGGCCAGGTGCCGGTAGGCGCCGAACCAGCCCGCTTCCCAGTTCGCGCAGGAGACCAGGCCCAGCCGCAGCCGGTCGATCTCGGCGTCGGTGGCGGGCGCGGTGCGGGTGCGCCCGATCGGGGAGGTCTGGCCGAGCGTGGTGAAGCGGTAGTAGTACTCGGTGCCGGGGGTCAGGCCGGAGGCGTCGACCTTGACGGTGTGGTCGGATTCGGCCGAGGCGGTCACGGTGCCGGAGGCGGTGATGTCGCCGAAACCGGCGTCGGTGGCGATCTCCCAGCGGACCCCGGTCGCCGCGCCGAGCCCGGAGCCGGGGGTCGCGTCCTCGGCGACGGTCACCCGGGTCCAGAGGATCACCGCGCCGGGCAGCGGGTCACCGGAGGCGACGCCGTGGCGGAAGACGGAGTTCGCCGCGTGCGCGGGGGCGGCGGTGCCGAGGACCGCGACCGCCGCGACGGCCGTGCCGCCGGCGAACAGGGTGCGCCGGGCGAAGTGTCCGTGCGGCGGGGAAACGACGGTGCTGGAGTTGTCGGCCACGATGAGCGATCACAGCCCACCGCGGGCGCCGGCGCAAGTCGGCGGACCGAATATTGGTCAACTGCCCATTTTTTGCGTCGTCCGTCGCCGCGGCCGGGTCGGTCCGGCGGAGCTGTCCGACCCCGTCGGTACCCTGCTCGGTGTGAGCGAGAGTCTTTTCGACGTGCCCGGCGCGCACGCCGACCCCGAGCCCGGCGCCGACGCGATGATCCGTCGCGATCCGGGCGCGCCGCTCGCCGTCCGCATGCGCCCACGCACCCTCGACGAAGTGATCGGCCAGCAGCATCTGCTCGGTCCCGGCTCGCCGCTGCGCCGCCTGGTAGAGGGTTCGGGTGCGGCCTCGGTGCTGCTCTACGGGCCGCCCGGCACCGGCAAGACCACCCTCGCCTCGCTGCTGTCGCAGGCCACCGGCCGCCGGTTCGAAGCGCTCTCGGCGCTCTCGGCCGGGGTCAAGGAGGTGCGCGCGGTGATCGATCTGGCGCGCAGGCGGCTCTCGGCAGGTGAGCAGACCGTGCTGTTCATCGACGAGATCCACCGCTTCTCCAAGACCCAGCAGGACGCGCTGCTGGCCGCGGTGGAGAACCGGATCGTGCTGCTCGTCGGCGCGACCACCGAGAACCCGTCGTTCTCGGTGGTGTCCCCGCTGCTGTCGCGATCGCTGGTCCTGCAACTGCAATCGCTGACGCCCGAGGACATCAGGGCGGTGCTCGAGCGCGCGGTCACCGACGAGCGCGGACTGGCCGGCGCGGTCACTGTCGCCGACGACGCGCTCGACCACATCGTGCGCATCGCGGGCGGCGATGCCCGGCGGGCGCTGACCGCACTGGAGGCCTCCGCCGAATCGGCCGACGACGGCACCGTCGACCTCGAACTCGTCGAAGCCGCCGTCGACAAGGCCGCGGTGCGTTACGACCGCGCGGGCGACCAGCACTACGACGTGATCAGCGCGTTCATCAAATCCATCCGTGGCTCCGATGTCGACGCCGCCGTGCACTACCTGGCCCGCATGCTCGCCGCCGGCGAGGACCCGCGATTCATCGCGCGGCGCTTGATGATCCACGCCAGCGAGGACATCGGCATGGCCGATCCCACCGCCCTGCAGACCGCGACCGCCGCCGCCCAGGTGGTCCAGCTGGTCGGCCTGCCCGAATGCAAACTGGCCCTGGCCCAGGCCACCATCCACCTGGCCACCGCGCCCAAGTCCGGCGCGGTCACCTCGGCGATCGGCAAGGCGATGACCGATGTGTCGGCGGGCAAGGCCGGCGCCGTCCCGCCGTACCTGCGCGACGGGCACTACGCCGGGGCCGCCCGCCTCGGCAACGCCCAGGGCTACAAGTTCCCGCACGACGCCCGCGACGGCGTCGTCACCCAGCAGTATCCGCCCGACGAACTCGTCGGCACCGACTACTACGAGCCCACCGATCACGGCTACGAGCGTGAGGTGGGCCCCCGCGTCACCCGGCTGCGCCGGATCGTGCGTGGCAGGTGATCGTGGCAGTGGTGTGCGCCACCCCGGTCGATGAAAAACCACGTGCGCCGCACCGGTAAGCTGGGTATTTGTGCAGACCCACGAGATTCGCCGACGCTTCCTGGACCATTTCGTCCGCGCCGGACACACCGAGGTGCCCAGTGCCTCGCTGATCCTGGCCGACCCGAACCTGCTGTTCGTCAACGCGGGCATGGTCCAGTTCAAGCCGTATTTCCTGGGACAGGAAGCGCCGCCGTACTCGCGCGCGACCAGCGTGCAGAAGTGCGTGCGCACCGGTGACATCGACGAGGTCGGCGTGACCACCCGCCACAACACCTTCTTCCAGATGGCGGGCAATTTCTCCTTCGGCGACTACTTCAAGGAAGGCGCCATCACCCTGGCCTGGGAGCTGATCTCCCGGTCCCAGGAGGAGGGCGGCTTCGGTTTCGATCCCGAGCGGATCTGGGTCACCGCCTACGAGTCCGACCCGGAGGCCGCCGAGATCTGGCATCGCGTCGCCGGGATCCCGAAGGAGCGCGTCCAGTTCCGCGACGGCAAGGACAACTACTGGGACATGGGCGTACCCGGTCCCGGCGGTCCCTGTTCGGAGATCTACTACGACCGCGGCCCGGCCTACGGCAAGGAAGGCGGGCCCGTCGCCGACGAGGACCGCTACCTCGAGATCTGGAATCTCGTGTTCATGCAGGACATCCGCGGTGACCTGAGCCCCAAGCAGGGCCACCCGCCGATCGGCTCGCTGCCGCGCAAGAACATCGACACCGGCATGGGCGTCGAACGCGTCGCCATGCTGCTGCAGGGCGTGGAGAACGTCTACGAGACCGATCTGCTGCGCCCGATCATCGACAAGGCCGAGCAGCTCACCGGCCGCTCCTACGGCGTCGAGCATGCCGACGACGTGCGCTTCCGTGTGATCGCCGACCACGTCCGCAGCTCGGCCATGCTCATCGCCGACGGCGTGAACCCCGGCAACGACGGCCGCGGCTACGTGCTGCGCCGCCTGCTGCGCCGCATCGTGCGCTCGGCTCGCCTGCTCGGCGCCGAGAAGCCGGTGATGGCCGAGCTGATGAAGGTCGTCGCCGATCTGATGTCGCCGTCCTACCCCGAACTGGGCACCGACTTCTCCCGCATCGAGACCGTCGCGGTCGGCGAGGAGACCGCCTTCCGCAAGACCCTCGACACCGGGGAGACCCTCTTCGGTAACGCCGCCACCGCGGTGAAGTCCAAGGGCGGCAAGCAGATCGCGGGCTCGGACGCCTTCGCGCTGCACGACACCTACGGCTTCCCGATCGACCTCACCCTCGAAATGGCCGCCGAGGCAGGCCTTTCGGTGGACGAGGACGGCTTCCGCTCGCTCATGGCCGAGCAGCGCAAGCGCGCCAAGGACGACGCCCAGGCCCGCAAGCACGCGCACGCCGACCTGACCGTCTACAAGGAACTGGTCGACCGCGGCGCCACCGAGTTCACCGGCTTCGACGAGCTCACCTCCGAGGCGCACGTGCTGGCCCTGATCGCCGACGGCGTGCGGGTCCCGGTCGCGCAGGCGGGTTCCGATGTCGAGGTCATCCTCGACCGCAGCCCGATGTACGCCGAGTCCGGCGGCCAGATCGCCGACCGCGGCACCATCACCGCCGCCGGCCTGAAGCTGCGCGTCAACGATGTGCAGAAGATCGCCAAGAAGCTGTGGGTGCACAAGGCCACCGTCGAACAGGGCCAGATCACCGAGGGCGATGTCGTGCTCGCCCAGGCCGATCCGGCCTGGCGTCGCGGCGCCACCCAGGGCCACTCCGGCACGCACATGGTGCACGCCGCGCTGCGCCAGGTGCTCGGCCCCAACGCCGTGCAGGCCGGTTCGCTGAACAAGCCCGGCTACCTGCGCTTCGACTTCAACTGGCAGGGCGCGCTGTCGGAGCAGCAGAAGGCCGATATCGAGGCCGTCTCCAACGACGCCGTCGGTTCCGACTTCCCGGTGAACACCTTCGTCACCGATCTGCCCAAGGCCAAGAAAATGGGCGCCATGGCGCTGTTCGGCGAGAACTACGGCGACGAGGTGCGTGTCGTGGAGATCGGCGGCCCGTTCTCCATGGAGCTGTGCGGCGGCACGCACGTCGAGCATTCCTCGCAGATCGGCCCGATCACCGTGCTCGGTGAATCCTCGATCGGTTCCGGCGTGCGCCGCGTGGAGGCCTTCGTCGGCCTGGACTCCTACAAGTACCTGGCCAAGGAGCGCGCGCTGCTGGCCGGTGTCGCGTCCTCGCTGAAGGTGCCCTCCGACGAGGTGCCCGGTCGGGTGGAGCAGCTCGTGGAGCGGCTCAAGGTCGCCGAGAAGGAACTCGAGCGCACCAAGATCGCCGCGGTGCTGTCCTCGGCGGGCACCTTCGCCGACCAGGCCGAGCGGGTCGGCGCGATGCGCCTGGTCGCCGCCGCCGCGCCCCAGGGCGTCACGGCCGGTGATCTGCGCACCCTGGCCACCGACATCCGCGGCCGCCTCGGCAGCGATCCGGCGATCGTCGTGCTGCTGGGCGATGTCGACGGCAAGGCGCCGTTCGTGGTGACCGTCAACAAGGCCGCCCAGGACCTCGGCGTCAAGGCGGGCGATCTGGTGGCCAGCTTCGGCCCGAGCATCGCGGGCCGCGGCGGTGGCAAGCCGGAGATGGCGCAGGGCTCCGGCTCGGAGCCGGCGGGCATTCCCGCGGGCTTGACCGCGGTCCGCGCCCGGGTGGCCGAACTCGCCGGCTGATGAGCACCCCCGGTTCAGCCGACGACGACGCCGCTGATCGACCGGATCCGGCGACCGACCCCGGTCGGGGCCGCCGGATCGCCGTCGACGTCGGCAGTGTCCGCATCGGGGTCGCCGCCAGCGATCCCGACGGAATTCTCGCGACCCCGGTCGAGACCGTCGCGCGCGCCAAATCCGGGCGCGCGGGCGGTCCGCCCACCGATATCGCGAGAATTGCCGAGATTGTGCGGGAGTACGAAGCGGTCGAGGTGATCATCGGGTTGCCACGCACCCTGCGAGGGGAAAACGGCACGGCAGCGGGGATTGCCCGCAAGTTTGCCCGGCAGTTGCGCCGGGTGATCGACCCGATTCCGATACGCCTTTCCGACGAACGTTTGACTACGGTGTCTGCTGCACGTGCGCTGCGCGACAGCGGAGTTCGCGCACGTGGCCAGCGGCAGATGATCGACCAGGCGGCAGCCGTATCGATCCTGCAAGGATGGTTGGACGAGCGGAGTTCGGTGTTGAAGGACGCAGAGACGACGAATGCGGTCGGAGATGATGCATGACCGACCGATGGGCCAGGGCCGAGGAACGCTACCGGGCGCGGGAAGCTGATCGGCGCTACCCCCGGCGCGACGACTGGGGTCTGGATGCCCGCACCGCGCGCGAAGAGGAGCAGCAGCCCGCGGGGCCGGCCGGCTGGGACGACGAGGACGGTACCGACGTCATCCCACGCTACGAGGACGAGCCCTACGACGAGCCGGAGCCGGAACCGGTCGCTCCACCGCGGCGCGTCCGCGAGCGCGCCGCGCCCGCGAACCGCAAACCTCGCGACAAGCCCGGCGAGAAGCCGCGGGCGAAAACCGGCGAGAAGCCACGCGAGGGTGCTCGCGCGCGCCCGGCGTCGGGCCGCAACAGCAAGCGGTCGCGGATCGCCTCGCGTAAAGCGGCCGAGCGCAAACGGCGCCGCCGCAATGTGTGGCTGATCACCGGACTGCTCATGGTGCTGGTCGTGGCGGGCGCCGGCTACGCCGGCTACAAGCTGATCGGCAGCCTCAACCCGGCCGAGGACTTCGCCGGCCCGCCCGGCGCCCTGGTCATCGTGCAGGTGCACAACGGTGACACCGCGACGCAGATCGCCGAGGCCATGTACGAGCGCGGCGTGGTCGCCAGCACCCAGGCGTTCTACCAGGCGGCCGTGCAGAACACGGGGATGAACAGCGTGCAGCCCGGGTACTACGCGATCGGGGTGAACAGCCCGGCCGCCGACGCCGTCACCGCGCTGGTCGGTGGGAAGGCGCGCGTCGGCAATGTGACCGTCTCCGAGGGCCGGCTGCTGCACGACAAGCACGACGCGAGTACCGGCGGCCGCTACGACGGCATCTACCGCAAGATCGCCGACGCCAGCTGCTACGGCACCGAGAAGAAGTGCGTCACCTACGAACAGCTCGACGCCGCGGGCGCGAGCATGGACCTGGCCGCGCTCGGCGTGCCGCAATGGGCGATGGACGGGGTGCGCGCGTCCCCGGACCGCAACAGGCAGCTCGAGGGCCTGATCGCGGCGGGCACCTGGGACTTCGACCCGAGCGGCACCCCGGCGCAGATCCTGCACCAGCTGGTGACCGCGAGTGTGCAGCGCTACGAATCGACCGGCCTGCTGCAGTCCGGCCTGAACACGCGGCTCTCCCCGTACGAGACGCTGGTCGCGGCCTCGCTGGTGGAACGTGAAGCCAAGCCGCAGGACATGAGCAAGGTCGCCAGGGTGATCGTGAACCGGCTCGAGGTCGATCAGATGCTGCAGTTCGACTCGACGGTGAACTACACCCTCGACACCACCGAGGTGGCCACCACCAACGCCGACCGCGCCACGGAAACCGCCTGGAACACCTACGCGATGTACGGCCTGCCGGTGACCCCGATCGCCGCACCGTCGCTGGAGGCGGTGAAGGCGATGGAGAATCCGGAGCCAGGGGAGTGGCTGTACTTCGTCACCGTCGACAAGGAGGGCACCACCCTGTTCACCGACGACTACCAGGAGCACCTGCAGCTGGTCGCGCAGGCGCAGCGCAGTGGCATCCTCGACAGCTCCCGGCCCTACGGTGGCTGAGCAGCGCAAGGCCGCGGTACTCGGTCAGCCGATCGCGCACTCGCGGTCGCCGCAGCTGCACCTGGCCGCCTACCGCGCGCTCGGCCTGGACTGGAGCTACGAGCGCATCGAGTGCTCGGCCGAGCGGTTGCCCGGGTTGGTCGACGGACTCGGCCCGGAGTGGGTCGGACTGTCGGTGACGATGCCGGGCAAGGAAGCCGCCCTGGCCCGCGCGGACGTGCGCACCGACCGGGCCGTGCTGGTCGGCTCGGCCAACACGCTGGTGCGGACCGAGGCGGGCTGGCTGGCCGACTGCACCGATGTCGACGGCGTGCTCGGCGCGCTGCGCGGCGGCGGTGTCGACCGGCTGCGCGAAGCCGTGGTGCTCGGCGCGGGCGGCACCGCGCGGCCCGCGCTGCTGGCCCTGTCGGAACTGGGCGCGGCGTCGGTGACCGTGGTCGCGCGTGACGCAGGCCGGGCCCGCGACGCGCTCGACCTCGCCGAGCGGCTGGGGATGGCGGTGTCGGCGATCGGCTTCGACGCGGATGCGCTCGCCGCCGTGTGCGCGCGGGCGGGCGCGGTGGTCAGCACGATTCCCGCGAGCGCCGCGGCCGCGGTCGCCGGCCCGGTGGCGGCGGCTCCGGTGGTCCTCGACGCGATCTACAACCCCTGGCCGACCCCGCTGGCCGAGGCCGTGGCGGCGGCCGGGCACACGGTGGTGAGCGGTCTGCAGATGCTGGTCAACCAGGCCTATCGGCAGGTCGAGTTGTTCACCGGACAGCCCGCGCCGCGTGCGGCGATGGTGGCGGCGCTCGCGGAGTCCCTTCCCTAGCACCGAACCCCGGATTACCCTGTAGCTCAACACAATCTACGGGAGGGGTCGACTCGTGATCGGTCGAGTAGTAGGGGTCGCCGTATTGTCTGTCGCCGCGTCCGGGCTCGTTGCCGGCGCGCCGGCGGTGGCTCGAGCCGGGTGTGCCTCGGCGCAGCCGACGTGGGGGTTCGTCTGTGTGGCGGCGGCGTCGAATGGCTCGATGGCGAACTGCCTGAAGAACCGGCCGCTGTGGAATGATCGGGCGCAGTGCGTCGCGCGCACCGACGGCAGCGGCCGCTACGACATGTGGATACCGTCCTGATCCGCAGAATTGATACCGGTTCTAGTTTTGGCGAGCTAAGGTGTTGCCCATGAGCGCTTGGGTGTTACGAGCCGTCGGTCTCGGCGCGTTGGTCGTCGCGTTGCGGGTCCTGCTCGGATTCGCGATGGCGGTATTGCCGACCTACGGCATGGTGTGGCGCGCCGCCTGCCTGCTCGCGATCGTGTCCGTCGCGGTCCTCTGGGGTATGCGGGACGCGCGTTCCGACGCCGACGACCTGACGGTGCGCTGGCTGGCCGCCGGCTTCGGGGCGGGGCTGGGCAGCAGCGCGGTGTGCTGGGTGCTCGATCAGGTCCCGCGCGTCGAGCTCGGTGACGCGGGCGCGCTGTTCGAGCTGACCTCGGCCGCCTCGTTCATCATGCTGCTGGTGTTCCTGCCGTCGATGGCCGGCGTCGCCTTCGGCCGTGCCCGTTCGCGCCGTGCCACCGGCACCGCCGCGCCGGCCACCGAACCGGTGCTGGCCGCGGCCAACTGACGAGTCGAGCGATCGTGCCCCGGCGAAGGAATTCGCCGGGGTACTCTGCGTCTCAGAGCAGGATCGCACCGCCCGCGGTGCCCTCGCGAGCGATCGCCGAGTACGCGGCCGCCAGCAGCGACGGATCGGGCCCTTCCAGCCGGCCCGGCTTGGCCAGACCGTCGAGCACCACGAAACGCAGCACACCCGAGCGGGTCTTCTTGTCGGTCTGCATCGCGTCCATCAGCTGGGGCAGCGCGTCGCCGTCATAGCTGACCGGCAGGCCGACGCTCTCCAGGATGGTGCGGTGCCGGTCGGCGGTGGCGTCGTCGAGACGCCCGGCCAGCCGGCCCAGTTCGGCCGCGAACACCAGGCCGACCGACACCGCGGCGCCGTGGCGCCACCGGTAACGCTCGCGCCGCTCCACGGCGTGGCCGAGGGTGTGTCCGTAGTTGAGGATCTCGCGCAGGCTCGATTCCTTGAGGTCGGCGGCGACCACGTCGGCCTTGACCTGGATGGCCCGGCGTACCAGTTCGGGCAGCACGTCCCCGGTGGGATCGAGGGCGGCTTCGGGATCGCGTTCGATCAGGTCGAGGATGACCGGGTCGGCGATGAAACCGGCCTTGATGATCTCGGCCATGCCCGCGACGATCTCGTTGCGCGGCACCGTCTCCAGCGTGACCAGGTCGACCAGTACCGCGCTGGGCTCGTGGAAGCTGCCGACGAGGTTCTTGCCCGCCTCGGTGTTGATGCCGGTCTTGCCACCGACCGCCGCGTCGACCATCGCCAGCAGCGTGGTCGGCACGTGCACGATGCGCACGCCACGCATCCAGGTCGCGGCGACGAAACCGGCCAGGTCGGTGGCCGCGCCGCCGCCCAGGCTCACGATGGCGTCGTTGCGGGTCAGCCCGATCCGGCCGAGCACTTCCCAGCAGAATCCGGCAACGGCCAGGTCCTTGCCGTCCTCGGCATCGGGGATCTCGATGCGGTGCGCGTCGACCCCGGTCTCGGCCAGCGCCGTGCGGACCGCCTCGGCGGTCTCGGCCAGCGGCGGCTGGTGGAAGATCGCCACCGTCCGCACGGCATTGCCCGCGGTGACGGACTCGACGAGGTCGCCGAGCAGCCCGCGGCCGATGATCACCGGGTACGGGTCGGCGGTGCGGACCTGGATGGTGGTCGGCTCGTTCACGTGCGCTGCTCCGATTCTTTCTGGTCGGTGGTGGGGCGTCGGCCGCGTCGCCGCGGCTTGGTGCGTCGGGTGCGGTCGCTCGGCGCGGCCGTACGGTCCGGGGTCGGCTGGCTCGCCCCGGTGCGGTGACCGGCCGGCTCCGGCGTGCCGGTGCCGGTGGTCGCCGGGGCGGCCGGGCTCGCCGCGGAGCCGCGGTCGCCCGGTGTGGCAGTGCGATTGGCGGCCTCGCGGTTCGCCGCGGCCGTCCGGATGCGGGCGCCACCGCGGCGCGACCTGGTCCGGCGGGACCGGCGGGAGCCGGCCGTGCGCTGCTCGCCCTGGCCGGACCGCGCGGTCGCGCCCTGGGCGTCGGTGCCGGACTCCGATCGTGCCGCGCCGCCACGGTGCCGGCCGGTATCGCCGGTCGCGGCCGGGTCGACGGTTTTCGGTTGCTCGGCGCCCGCGCGTCGCGCGGCCGCGGCCCGTGCCCTCGACTGGCGCCGGACCCGGGACCGATTGCTGCCGCTGCCGGGCCTGCTGGTCACCGAACCCGAAGCGGCAGCGGCGTTTCCGCTCCGGCGCTGCGGGTCGAGGTCGGTGCGCACCGATTCGAGTCCGAGCTTGGCCAGGATCATCCGCACCACCCGGCCCGGGCTGCGCCCATCGGTACGCACCCGCACCGTGGCGACCTCCTTGTACAGCGGCCGCCGGAGATTCATCAGCTCGCGGTACTTGGCGGCGGGGTCGGCGCCGTTGAGCAGCGGCCGGGCATTGCTCGACCCGGTGCGCCGAAGTCCTTCGCCGATACTGATTTCCAGGTACACCACGGTCGCCCCGCGCAGCACCGCGCGAGTCCGGTCGGACAGTACCGAGCCGCCGCCGAGGGAGACGACGCCCTCGTGTTCGAGCACAGCCCGGCGCACGACCTGCTCCTCGATCCGGCGGAACTCCGGTTCGCCGTCGGTGGCGAAGATCTCCGGGATGCTGCGCCCGGTGTCGGCCTCGATCCCGGCATCGGTGTCGTAGAGCTCGACGCCCAGTTCCCTGGCGAGTTTGCGCCCGATCGTGGACTTCCCGGAGCCGGGCGGACCGACCAGTACCACCCGCGCGCGCGGCACGTTCGCGACCGCGTCGGTCGCGGTGTCGGCAGCGGGGTCGACGGTCGTCGGCGGGGGGCCCGCGTCATCCTGCGCGGCCCCCTGCTGCCCCGGCCCGGTCACGACGTACGGCTGTCCGCGGGCACGTGCGGGCGGTTGCCGATCCGCTTGACGTAACTGGTGATGTTGTCGACGGTCTCGGCCACCGAATCGCCGCCGAACTTCTCCAGCGCGGCCTGCGCCAGCACCAGCGCCACCATCGATTCCGCGACCACCGCGGCCGCGGGCACCGCGCACACATCCGAGCGCTGGTGGATGGCGACGGCTTCCTCGCCGCTGGACATGTCGACGGTCGACAGCGCGCGCGGCACCGTCGAGATCGGCTTCATCGCCGCGCGCACACGCAGCGCCTCGCCGTTGGTCATGCCGCCTTCCAGGCCACCGGCCCGGTTGGTCGAACGCAGCACCCCGTCGGGGCCGGGACGCATCTCGTCGTGGGCCTGGCTGCCACGCCGGCGCGCGGTCTCGAAACCGTCGCCGACCTCGACACCCTTGATCGCCTGAATACCCATGAGGGCGGCGGCCAGGCGCGAGTCGAGGCGCTGCTCGCCACTGGTGAACGAACCGAGCCCGATGGGCAGGCCGTCCACGATGACCTCCACGACGCCACCGAGGGTGTCGCCGTCCTTCTTGGCGGCCTCGATCTCGGCGATCATCGCCGCCTCGGCGCCGGCGTCGAACGCACGGACCGGGCTGGCGTCGATGGCGTCGAGATCGCCGGGTGCCGGGGTGACACCGGTGGTGTTCGCGGCGGTGCCGATCGACACCACGTGCGAGATGACCTCCACACCGAAGGCCTGCCGCAGGAAGTTGCGGGCCACGGTGCCCGCGGCCACCCGGGCCGCGGTCTCGCGCGCGCTGGCGCGCTCGAGCACCGGCCGGGCGTCGTCGAAGCCGTACTTGAGCATCCCGGAGTAGTCGGCGTGCCCGGGACGCGGGCGTGTCAGCGGCGCATTGCGCGCCATCCCGGCCAGTTCGGTCTCGTCGATCGGGTCGGCCGACATCACCTCGGTCCACTTGGGCCACTCGGAGTTGGCGACCTCGATCGCGACCGGACCACCCATGGTGCGGCCGTGGCGCACGCCACCGACCAGGGTGACCTTGTCGGCCTCGAACTTCATCCGGGCGCCGCGCCCGTAGCCGAGCCTGCGGCGCGCGAGCTGTGCGGAGACATCGTCCGATGTCACCTCGACTCCGGCGACCATCCCTTCCAGGAGGGCGACGAGAGCGGGACCATGGGATTCTCCGGCAGTTATCCAGCGCAACACGCCGACCATCTTCCCACGTCGACGCGCGTAGGCGGGCACGTGGTCCGACGTGACGAGCGGCACGTCCACGGTGCACCGGGCCGCGCGGTGGCGTCCACCGCCCCGATCTCGCCGCGCCGAGCAGGTCCGCGGCCCGGCCGGAGTGTCCGGATCAGCGTCTCCGCGGCCTCGGCGCGTCGCGGCCCCGGTCATGTCAGCGCCATCGCCGAGACGGTGGCCAGACACATCGCGGGCCCGTGCGGCACCAGCCTGCCCGGCCGGATCCCGCGCGCGCCGTCGACGGCGCGACCCAGCGCGGTCCGCAGCCACTGCCTGCCCAGTATCGCGGCGGCGGCGAGCCCGGTGAGCACCGGCGCCGCGCACGCGGCCCAGGTCCACGCCGGTGGCCCGGCCAGGGCCGCGGCGGCGCCCAGCGCGACGGCCAGTTTCACGTCCCCGGCGCCGAGGGCCGCGGGGGAGAGCAGATGCGTCACCAGATACGGCATCGTCAGCAGCGCGGCGCCGATCACGGCGGTGGCGAGCTGCCCGGTGTACCCGGCATAGAGGAAGACGGCGGCGGCGCCGGCACCGGTGAGTGCGTTCGGCAGCCGGCGGGCATGGATATCGATGACGCCCAGCAGCAAACACCAGGCGACGAGCAGGCAGTACGCGGCAGTTGTCATGCCTCGATCGTGCTGGCCGGCGCTCCGCAGATCGACCCCCTGCACCGCGATTGTGGACAACTTTCGGTGTTGTGGACAGACCGGTCTCCAGTTTCGCGCGCCCGGCGTGCCCCGCCGTGGCGGAATCTGCCGCGTTCGGTGCCGACGTGTCGCGGGTCGAGCGGTAGCGTTGACCCATGTGTGCTGATTACCCGGGCCCCGACCATGCCGCGCGGCGCGGCGCCCTGCGGAGCCTGCTGGTGGAGAACGGAGTCGACGCGCTGCTGGTGACCGATCTGGTCAACGTCCGCTACCTGACCGGCTTCACCGGCTCCAACGCCGTCCTGGTGGTGCACGCCTGGGACATGCGGGGCGCCGAGGACCGCACCGTCCTGGGCACCGACGGCCGCTACTCCGCGCAGGTCGCCGCGCAGGTGCCGGATCTGCAGGCCGAGATCTCCCGCGCGACCGCGCGCCGCATCCTCGAACTGGCCGGGGAGTGGCAGCTGGGCCGGGTCGGTTTCGAGAGTCATATCGTCACCGTCGAGCAGCACAAGTCCTTCCAGGAGCAGCGGACCGGGCTGCAACTGGTCCCCACCTCCGGGCTGGTCGAGCAGCTGCGCATGGTCAAGGACCACTACGAGGTCGCCCAGTTGCGCGCGGCCTGCGCCGCCGCCGACGCCGGCCTGGCCACCCTGCTCGAGCGCGGCCTCATCCGCCCCGGCCGCACCGAACGTCAGGTCGCCCGCGACCTGGAATGGGCGATGTTCGACCACGGCGCCGAGGCGATCTCGTTCGAGACGATCGTCGCCGCGGGCGCCAACTCCGCCGTCCCGCACCACCGGCCCACCGGCGCCGTGCTGTCCGCCGGTGACTTCGTCAAACTCGACTTCGGCGCCGTCGTCGACGGCTACCACTCCGATATGACCAGGACCCTGGTCCTGGGCACGCCCACCGACTGGCAGCGCGAGATCTACGACCTGGTCGAGCAGTCGCAGCGGGCCGGTCGCGCGGCGCTCGCGCCGGGTGTGGACACCGCCGCGGTGGACGCCGCGGCCCGATCGGTGATCGATGCCGCCGGCTACGGCCCGCAGTTCGTGCACGGGCTCGGGCACGGGGTCGGTCTGCAGATCCACGAAGCGCCGGGAGTGGCGAAAACCAGTACCGGTACACTTCTTGCTGGCGTGGCGGTGACCGTCGAACCTGGTGTGTACCTTCCCGGCCGCGGCGGGGTCCGGATCGAGGACACGCTCGTGGTGCGTGAAGGGGGCCCGGAACTGCTCACCCTCACCACCAAGGACCTGACCGTCGTCGACTGACGCCGGTCGCACCCAGACCGCAGCAGTAAACGAACGAGGAGATCCGAGGACAGTGGCGGACACCAGCGACTTCAAGAACGGCCTTGTGCTGAAGATCGACGGTCAGCTCCAGCAGATCGTCGAATTCCAGCACGTGAAGCCGGGCAAAGGCCCCGCGTTCGTGCGGACCAAGCTGAAGAACGTCGTGTCCGGCAAGGTCGTCGACAAGACCTTCAACGCGGGCGTCAAGGTCGAGACCGCGACCGTCGACCGTCGCGACATGACCTACCTGTACCACGACGGCACCGACTACATCTTCATGGACGGTGACACCTACGACCAGATCTCCATCGCGGAGGCCACTATCGGCGACGGTGCGCGCTTCCTGCTGGAGAACATGGGCGTGCAGGTGGCCGTGCACGAGGACGCGCCGCTGTTCGTCGAGCTGCCGGTCACCATCGAGCTCGTGGTGCAGCACACCGACATCGGCCTGCAGGGCGACCGCTCCACCGGCGGCACCAAGCCCGCCACCCTGGAGACCGGCGCCGAGGTGCAGGTCCCGCTGTTCATCAACACCGGTGACAAGCTGAAGATCGACTCGCGCGACGGCAGCTACCTCGGCCGCGTCAACGCCTGATCGTGACGGACTCCTCGGCAGACAAGAAGGGCTCGTTCAAGAAGCTCGGCGCGCGCCACAAAGCGCGCCGTCGCGCCGTCGACCTGCTGTTCGAAGCGGAGGCGCGCGACGTCGACGTCTCCGACCTGCTCGCCGAGCGTGCCGAGCTCGCGACCCACGACCAGAGCGTGGCTCCCGTGCACACCTACACCGGCACCCTCGTCGAGGGCGTCGCCGACGATCTCGACCGGGTCGACGGCACCATCGAGTCGTATCTGCAGGACTGGACCCTGTCGCGGCTGCCCGCCGTCGACCGGGCGATCCTGCGGATCGCGGTGTGGGAGCTGTTCCATGCCACCGATGTGCCGCCGGTCGTCGCGGTCGACGAGGCGGTGGAGCTGGCCAAGGAGCTGTCCACCGACGACTCGCCGTCGTTCGTGAACGGTGTGCTCGGCCAGGTCGTGCAGGTCGCGCCGCAGGTCCGCGCCGCGGCAGCCGCCACCCGGGCCCCGCGCCCGGAACCGGAGGCCTGAGCGGTGGCGAACAAGTACCTGGTGATGGTCATGCGCACACCGGCGTTCGACGCGTCCGTGATCGAACCGCACCGCGTGTTCCTGCAGGAGCTGATCGACAAGGGTCAGCTCCAGGAGAGCGGCAAGTTCACCGACGGCAGTGGCGGCGCGTATGTGATCCTGGCCGAAAGCCTCGATGCCGCAACGGCGATCGCGCACACCGACCCGGTGCACACCACCGGCGCCTCGGAACTGACGATCTACGAATGGGAAATCACCGCCTCGGCGTGAGTTCTGTTCCCCGACAGCCGCGGATCCTGCCCGGATCCGCGGCTGCCGCTGTTCGAGGCCGGTTCGTCAGATCCGGTGCAGGCAATAGGAGACCGGCGGTACCCGGTGGGTCACCTTTTCGGTGACCGTGTACTTCTTCGCCGATGCGGTGCAGACCGACGGGTCGTGGGCGTCGACCCGGGTGTCGACGACGAAAGTTCCCGCACCACAGGGGACTTTGCGCAACCATTTGAGGTGGAAATTGACATTGCCCGGATCGTTGACGCACTCGCCGACGGCCGCGTGCAGGTGGGTGCACAGGTACTTGCGTTTGCTGTTGGTCTTGCTCTTCCCCGAGGTGCTGAATTCGTGGTCCTCGAGCACACAGGGTTCGGTACTGCGGACCTTGGTCACGATCACGACGGCTTCGGGATGGTCGCAGGGGCGGTGCTCGAAGACGGTGGCATTGCGGTGTCCCTCCACGAAGAACCCACAGTCACCGACTTCCGGTCGGCGCGTGTCGGACTGGACGATGCCGATGATCATGGTTCCGGCCAGGCCGACCACCACCGCACCGAGTGCCCCGATCCACACCCATTTGCGGCGTCCGCCGAAGAAGCGAGCATTGCGGGCCCGCTGCTCGCGGTAGCCGGGGCGCTTGCGCCGACCCACGGGCGGGCTGCTCGGTCCGGGTTGTTGCTGGTCGTGCGGTCCAGGTGACGGTTCCACCGGGCCAGCTTGCCAGAGCCGCAACGGAACTCGCGCGGCCGGGCGTGCTCCCGACGGCCTCCGCCGGTGGGTGTACTGGCCCGGCGGAGGCACGACCGGCGCCGGGGGCGCGGTGTCGGGATGTGCGCGAGGCACGTCGACGATCCTGCTACCTCGAGTGCGCTCGAGGTCAAGCGCGGTCAGCGATCGGGATGGACCACCGGAGCCAGGAACCCGGTCACCTGCCCGGCCGACGGCTGGCCGAGGCGGCGGCCGAGAACGTCGGGTGCGTCGGCGGCGGCCCGGCAGCGGTCGGGATCGGTGTTCGCCGGGTCGGCCGAATACCGGTCGCCGAGCATGGTCGCCCTCGCCACTTCGCGACCGGTCCGCAGTTCGTAGACCACCACGTCGTAACTGGCCCGGAACAGGTTCACGGTGCGGCCGATCGGTTCCCCGGGCGCCGGCGCGTACTGACAGGTCTGCACGAGTTCCCGCAGTTCGAGTTGCGACATGCACGCGATGAGCTGCACGGTCGACGGATCGCTCGGCCGCCAGGCCCGCGCATCGCGCTCGGTGACCATGTCACCCAGGCCACCGGACAGATAGATCGGACTCGGCCCGTCGCGCTCGTACGCGGCGGCGTTCGGGAACGGTTTACGGTCCGCCCCACACATCCGGTCGTAATCCGACATCACGAACCTGCTCGCCTGCACCGCATTGATCGTGAAGAACACCGCCCCGAACAGCGCGATGAACAACACCAGCCCGATCCCGGGCCCGATCCGCGGCAACCAGCCCGCCCGCGGACTCCGCTCCCGTTCCCGCACCGGCGTATTACGCCACCGTTCGAGCAGCGACCCCCCACGGGCAGTACGCCGCCCCGGTTCCCGCACCCGCCCCGCCGCCACAGGCGAAACAGGCGCGCGCTCGTGGTCGACCCAATCACTCCAGTGCTCGGAGTCGTCGAACTGTTCCCCCGGTGCCGGTGCACTGCGCTGCGAAGAACGCGGATCATCCGACGAGGACGACCACGCGGCCGCACCAAGCGCGCCGGCAGCCACACCAGCCGCGCCGACAGCCGCATACCCACCGGACGAACCGCCGCTCGAGCCCTCCTCGTCGTCCGCCCACGTATCACCGTCATCGGCCCACGCCTCGCGCCTCTCGCCACCGCCCGACGCGCCGCGATTCTCGCCGCCCGGCACTCCCTGGTCGCTGTTGCCGGTCGATGGGTAGTGGCCGTGGTCATCGCCCGATCCGCCGCGATTTTCGCTGGCCGACGCTTCCTGGTCGTCGTGGCCGGTCGACGCGTACCGACCGTGGTCATCGCCCGATCCGCCGTGGTCCCCGTGATCGGCCGGCTCGTCCCGGCCACCGTCATCAGCCCAGGGGCCTTGCCCCGCATCGTCGTATCCCGGCGATCCGAGCACTGCACCAGCTGGGTCCGCCGACTCGGTGCGCGACCCCTCCCGACCCCCGTTTCCGGGCTGGGTCCCGTGTCCAGCATTCTCGGACCTGAGTGAACCCGGCACGGCATGCGGACCCTGGTCATCCGCCGGTCTGGAGTCGATGGCCGCGGAGTCCTCTGCCGCGACGCGGGCCGGATCGACAGGGGCGGTCGACTTGATCAGCGAGACAGCGGGTTTCGATTCGGCGCCCACCGGCAGGTCCGCCGGTACGGTGTCACCCGATTCGGGCTCGATGACACCTGTGCCATCATCGGGCGCCGGGTCCGCAGGCGGTTCATCGCCACCGTGGGGCGCCGCCTCCGTACGGGAGTCGGCACCGCTGGTCGGCGAGTATCTGGTACGAACTTCGTCGTCATCGGCAGACGTAGTGCCCGCATGGAGGTCGTGGCCACCGGTGGGCGACGGGTCCGCGGGACGTTCTCCGCCACCGGCAGCCGTAGTGGCCCCGTGGAAGTCGTTGTCGCCGGTGGGCGCCAGGTCCGCAGAACGTTCTTCGTCGCCGTCGAGCACGGTCTCCGCACGGAGGTCAGCGGCACCGTCGGGCTCGATCGACTCGAGCGGCGAGGCGGCGGGTGTCGATCCGGCATCCGCGGTCGAGTCGGCTGGTCCGGCCTCGCCGACACCGTCGAGTGGTAGAGCCTTCTCGACCCGGCCGGTGCCACTTTCGGGTGCGGTGCCCACGGGACGCTCACCCTCACCGGCAGGCGGTGTGGTGGTCCGGGAGTCGTCGTCAGCGGTGGGAGGCCGGCTAGCCGTTTCCTCGCCACCGGCAGGGGCCGCGTCCGGGCCAAGGGCATCGTCACCGTCGGGCGTCGTCTCCGGTCGGAGCTGATCGCCATCGTCGGGCACTGTGCCAGCCCGGAGTCCATCTGCGCCGTCGGGAGTGGTGGCGGTGTCCGGATCGGTGATGTCGGTTCCGGGGTCGCTCGCCGGGGCCGTTTCGGCCGTGACCGGTGTGTTCGCCGGATCCGGCTGTGGCGAATCCGCCTCACGCACCGGCGAATCCGCGCCGGTCGTCGGGGAATCGGTTCCGGTGGGCGGTTGTGGGCGGTGGGTGAGGCGGTCGATCGCGGCGAGGAACGCGGGTGGGCTCGCGTGGGCGAGTCGTGAACCCGACCAACGCGAACCACCGGTCGTCGGGATCTCGTCGGTGTCCTCGTCCTGGCCGAGGTCGATCGGTGGTTGCTCGGCGGGCCGGCCGGTGCCCGACGGCTGCAACCGGGCGGGAAATCCCTGGTCCGCCAGAGCGACCCGGGTCGGCAGCAGGTGGGTGAGGTTCAAGGCCTCGAACACCCGGCGCACATCGTTGACGCTGATCCGCATGGTGCGCCCGGTCTCGGCGTGGAAGTAGTCGCGCAGGGCGGTGGAATCGTCCCGGTCGACGAGCACGGCCCGGTACCCGTCGGCGATGCGCGCCTCTTCGAGGGTGATCTGCGATCCGGGCTGGGGGACCAGCGCGACGACCGCGTTCACCCACCCGAAGATGCCGGCTTGCTGCAGCAGGTTCTTCACCGCGAAGACCTGGCGGCGCACCTGGACGAACGGGTTCGGCACGCGGACCGCGTGATACAGCGCGGCCGGTGCACCGTCGACCGTCCACGGACCGTTCGGTGGGGTGGCGAGGATGCCGGCCTGCCGTTCGGTGAATCCCTTCACCTCGATGACCGTGGCGCCCTGCGGCGTACAGACCAGCGCGTCGACCTCGACCGAGCCGCCGCGGCTCTCGGACACATGGGCGCGGAAGATCGCGACACCACCGGCGCCGGGCGCCCAGTCCTGGACCGCCGCGCCGACGATCTGTTCTGCGCCTTCGAGTTCGGTTTCGTCCGCGACAACGACGATCACCACGACCCCCTGTGTAACCGATTGCGGACCACTACCAGGATACGACCTCTGTCAGTGGTCCCGAAACCCAATCTTGTTGCTGAACAACGTGATCGACAAGACCGATTACCGGACTCACTGCGGCGCACCGGGCATTCGGTCCGGATCGGGATCGGTGGTCGGTCGTGGCCAGGCCACCGGCGGCCGGGTGACCTGGCCCGCGACCAGCACCAGGCCGGTCGGCCGGTCGACGGCGACGAACCCGAACGGGCGGTCGATGTCGACCGAGATGTGCGTGGCCATCGCGGACTGCGGCACGCTGCCGGCGACCAGGGCGACCGCGGTGACCGTCGCCGCTTCGAACCCGGCGGCATCGAATCGGGCGACGACTTCCTGCGCGGCGGCGCCCACCGCGAGCGGAAATTCCGACAATCCCGGGAAATGGCCGGTCGAATCGTCGAACGCCGAAGTGAGCCCGAACAGCGCGGCGTGGTCTCGGAGATCGTGCTCGGAACGCACTTCGAACGGCGGGAGCTTCAGATGGACGGAGTCGCCGCCGAAGCTTTCCCGCCGGATCACCCGGAGGCAGGGCGCTGTGGTCTCCGGGGCGAGGTCGGTGCGTACCGAGACGGCGCCGTCGAGTGCCGCGAGCCCGGTGGTCACCGCCTGGGCGGGACCGTTGTCGCCGATCAGCAGATGCACATCCAGCTCGCCGCGACCGGTCACGACCACCCGCGTCACCGCGTCGTCGAGCACGGCCACCGAACCATCCGGATGGCTCCGCCGCCGCAGCCCGGGCCCCCGATGCCCCTGCCATGGACCGGATTCGGGAGCGAGCAGGGTTTCGTCGAACGGCTCACGCCAGCGGGTGCGGGCCAGCAGCGCGGTCGCCATGGCGAAGAGAGTCTGCTCGGAGATCTGTACCGGGAACTTCTGGATCAACCCGTCGGTCTTCTCGCGCGCCCACGCGTCCAGCACCGCCGGATCGCCCAGGACGCCGACGGTCCCCTCGGGCACACTGCGCACCCACTCCGGACGCAAGGACAACTCGGGCCGCACCCACGCCCCGATCGCCGTCGACACCTCCCGCGAGGTGTCCAGCGATTCGAGCATCTCCAGGCCGGCCGCGTGCGCGTACTCGGCCGGAACACTCGCCGCCGCCGACAGTTCCGCCCGTGCGGGACCGGCCGCGGCACCGGCCAGAATCGCCAGTAACGGCCACAGCCCCGCCCCCGACACGACCGCGTCCCCGCCCCCGAACGTCGCGCACCAGCGCGACGTCAGCACATTCGCCGACCGCACGTGCGGCATCAATGAACTCCCCATGCCCCGGATCCTACGACCAGCCACCGACATCCGGCCTGTCGTGGGCCGATTACCCCGCCCGCCCCGCGTCGGTGCCGGGTGGCGGTGAAGGGGTGCAGGACCGGGCCGGCAGCAGTCGGGCGGTCGCCGAAACCTCAGGGGCGCAACAACACCGTGCCCATCGCGACCCGCTCCTCGAGCTTGCGATGGGCTTGCGCTGCCTCGGCCAACGGCAGCACCGCGTCGACGGTGCCGACCAAGGTGCCGTCGGCTGCGGCGGCCAGGGCGGCGGCGCGCTGCCCGGCGACCTCGGCCAGCCACGCCGTGCCCGCGCAGCCGGTGAGGGTGAGGCCGCGCAGGATCAACTCGGCGGCCCCGAGCTGTGCCGGAGCGCCCGAGAGCCAGCCGTAGCTGATGATGCGGCCGCGCAGCGGGGTGACCAGGTCCAGGAGGGGCTGCACCGAATCGCCACCGATCGAATCGAACACCACGTCGACCGTGCTGCCCGCCAGCAGTTCGGCCAGCCGCTCGGACCAGTCGGGCGCGGTGTGGTCGATCACCGCGTCGGCGCCGTGCTCGCGGGCCAGCCGCGCCTTCGCCGGCCCGCCCGCGGTGGCGATCACCCGGGCGCCCAGCGCAGTGCATCGCTGGGTGAGCAAGCTGCCGATCCCCGTCGCGGCGGCCTCGACCAAAACGGTCTCGCCCGCGGCCGGTGCCGCGGTCCGCAGCAGGGCCAGCGTCACCGAGCCGGGCATGAGGATCGCCGCGGCGGCCTCCGTCGCCAGACCATCCGGAATCACGGTCACCGAATCAGCCTCGGCGACAACGAGTTCGGCGTAGGCGCCGTAACCGGTAGTCGAGGCGACCACCCGTGCCCCGCGCAATGCCGGGTCGACGCCGTCGCCGAGTTCGGTCACCGTGCCCGCCGCCTGGAACCCGAACACCGCGGGCAGCGGCGCGGGGAACGGGAACGCGCCCGCGCGCACCTTGGTCTCGGGGTAGAGCACCGGAATCGCCTCGGTGCGCACCAATATTTGCCCGGCGCCGGGGCGTGGTGGCTCGACCTCCCGGGCGACCAGGACCTCGGGTCCGCCGGTCTCGGTCATTACGATTGCCCGCATAAGAACTCCATAAGTTGACTGCTGGTCCAGATATCTTTCGACGATATGGACCGGCGGTCAACTTGTCAACGGATCGGCGGGTGCCGAGAAAGCGGGTGCGATGACCGAGCGCCGTCCGACCGAGCGTGCCGACGCCGCGCGCAACCGGCGCGCCATCCTCGACGCCACCGCGGCGCTGCTGGCCGAACACGGCGCCGCCGGCGTGACGATGGACCGGGTCGCCGC
Source organism: Nocardia sp. NPDC059177 (assembly GCF_042755165.1). Taxonomy (NCBI): domain Bacteria; kingdom Bacillati; phylum Actinomycetota; class Actinomycetes; order Mycobacteriales; family Nocardiaceae; genus Nocardia; species Nocardia sp. NPDC059177. The sequence goes on from NZ_JBHZBX010000011.1 coordinate 151,277, forward strand.
GGCCGCGGGCGTGGGAAAGGGCACCATCTTCCATCGCTTCGGCAGCCGTGCCGGGCTGCTCTACGAACTCGTCGCCGAGGGCGCGATCGCGTTGATGGACGCGGTCTCCACGGGCCCGCCGCCGCTCGGGCCCGGTGCACCGCCCGCCGACCGGCTCATCGCCTTCTTCGCGGCCATCACCAGCCTGTTCACCGACGACGTGGAGCTGATCGCGGCCTACCAGGCGATGCCCCCGCATCCCCGCAGCGCCGAATTCCACACCTTCTGGGCCGACCACATCGCCGCACTCCTGCACGAAGTGCGCCCCGATATCGACGCGCGGACAGTGGGCGCGATGCTGTTGTCCAGCATCGGCGGGGAAGTCGGTCAGCAGCTGGCCAGAGCGGGGGAGGTCGATCGGCTGCACGCCGCGGTCCAGGATCTGGTGCGATCGGTACTCCGCGCGCCGTAGCCGGGTCGCCGACGATGGGCGTCGGGTGTCCTGGCGCTGCGTCTGTCCGTCGCCGCGGTGGGTCGACGTCTACCGGACGTTGCGTGGGCGGAACTGGATGCTGATGCGCGGGCCGACCGGGCGGGTGGTCTTGGGGACGGCGTGTTCCCAGGTGCGTTGACACGCGCCGCCCATCACCAGCAGGTCGCCGTGCCCGGCGGTGAACCGCACACTCGCGCCGCCCCCGCGCGGACGCAGCAGCAGGGCGCGAGGCGCGCCGACGGACACGATGGCGACCATGGTGTCGACGGTGGCGCCGCGGCCGATCGTGTCACCGTGCCAGGCCACGCTGTCGCGGCCGTCGCGATAGAAGCACAGGCCCGCCGTGCGGAACGGTTCACCCAGTTCGCCGGCGTAGTGCTCGCTGAGCGCGGTGCGGGCGGCCACCAGTACGCGGTCGGGCAGCGGGTCGTTCTCCCCGTAGAACGAAACCAGTCGTGGCACATCGACGACCCGGTCGTACATCGGCCTGCGTTCGGCATGCCACGGCACCCGCTCGGCCAGCCGCTCGAACACCACGCTCGCACCACCGAGCCACCCGGGCAGCACATCGACCCACGCCGTCTGGTCGAGCTGTGCGCGCCGGATCGCGTCCATCGAACCCAGGCCGACCGCGTCACCGTCGAACAGTGAACCTTGCAGGGGCAGCGACATGGCCTGAGTCTACCTCGTAATCGAACATATGTTCGTATTCGAGTGTTGCCGGCTGACCGCGGGCTTGACCCTCCCGTAGCGGGAGGGTCGAGCATGGCTCCCATGACCTTCCCCGCCTTCGACATCAGCCCCGTGCCGGTCCCCGGCCCCGACGCGGTGGCGCCCGAACCGTTCCGTGGCATCTACGGGATGCCGATGTTCGTCACCGTGCCCACCGCGGATTTCGCCGCCTCGATCGACTTCTGGTCCCGCGCACTGGGATTCATCGACCTGTTCTCGGTGCCCGGCCAGGTCACCCACCTGCGCCGCTGGGCGTTCCAGGACGTACTGCTCGTGCCGGGGGAGCGCCCGGCCGAGGCCGCACCGCTGACCGTGAGTTTCTCCTGTGTGCTGGACGAGCTCGACACGATCGCCGCTGCCTGCGAAACCGCCGTGCCGGGGTGCACGTCGGGTCCGCGGCTGATGCCGTGGGGCTCGAGCGAGCTGGAAGTCTGTACCCCCGAGAACCTTCGGGTGGTCATGACCGCGGCCCGTCCCTACGACCCCGACAGTCCCGCGGCCGCGAATCTGCGGGCGATGGGGATCGAGGCGCCGTGACGGGGTTCGGGCACGGCAGACTGGTGGTCGTGCCCGAATCTGCCGATCACCGCACCGTGGGCGCGGCGGCCGACCTGCTCGGCGTCACCACCCGCACGCTGCACCACTGGGACGCTGTCGGTCTGGTCCGCCCGTCCGACCGCACCGCCGCCGGCTACCGCCTCTACACGGCCGCCGACCTGGCCCGGGCTCAGCGCGTGATCGTCTACCGCGAGCTCGGTGTGCCGCTCGACGAGATCGGTGTCCTCCTCGACGCGACCACCGGCGAAGGGCTGGCGACCCTACGTACTCAACGTGCCCAGCTGCGCGCCCGTATCGACCGGCTCCAGCAGATGGCCGGCGCGGTCGACCGCATGATCGAGGCCAGGCAGTCCGGCATCCTGCTGTCCGCCGAAGAACAGGTCGCGCTGTTCGGCCCGCAGTGGCAGCCCGCCTGGGTCGACGAAGCCCGCGCACTGTGGGGCGACACGGCGCAATGGATCCAGTACGCCGAACGCGCCGCCGGCAGGACCACCGACGAGTGGCGCCAGATCACCGCGGCCACCGACGCCCTGCACGCCGACCTGGCCGCCGCCTGCCGATCCGGCCTCCGGCCCGGCAGCCCCGAAGCGAACGCCTTGGCCGAACGTCACCGTGACTCTTTCGCCCCGTACTTCGACTGCACCCACGCCATGCACGCCTGCCTCGCCCGCCGCTTCGTCACCGACCCCGGCTACACCGGCTTCTACGACTCCCTCGCCCCCGGCCTCACCGACTGGCTCCACGACGTCATCGCGGGCAACGCCCGCGTCCACGGCATCGACCCCGCCACGGCTACCTGGATCTGAACCCATCCGTTCGGATGGTCGTGAAGGTGGTCACGTGTGCTCGCCGCCGGAGCGGCCATCCGGGCGGGGAAAGACCCGCGCTCACAGGGCTTTCGGGCCAGGTGTGATCGGTGCCGCACCGCGGACCGGGGCGGCGGCCGGCGTGGTAGCGCTCACAGGCAGCGCTACCTGGTCAAAGGGAGGTCGGAGCGCTGATAAGCTGACGGGCGAGTGAGACATCCTTTAACGGACCGTCCGGTGAGGCGGGGAAGGAGGTCGGCATGGCTGTGCCCGAACGGGCGGCCAGAACCGGCGCGGCAGAAACATCGCAGCGGCACACCCCGGAGTGGGTGGCAGGCGGCCGCGAACTGCTGTCGCCGTCGGATGTGCATCGCACCATCGCGCGAATCGCGCACCAGATCATCGAGAAGACCGCCCTGGATTCCGGCGACGCCGACGCGCCGCGGGTGGTTCTCATGGGCATCCCGACCCGCGGCACCACTCTCGCCAACCGGCTCGCCGCCACGATCGAGGAATTCTCCGGCGTGCGGCCCGCCCTGGGCTCGCTCGACATCACCCTCTACCGCGACGACCTGCGCAGCCGTCCGCATCGCCCGCTCGAGCGCACCTCGGTGCCCGACGGCGGCATCGAGAACGCCTTGGTCGTTCTCGTCGACGACGTGTTGTTCTCCGGCCGCACTGTCCGCTCGGCCCTCGACGGCCTGCGCGACCTCGGCCGCCCCCGCGCCGTCCAGCTGGCGGTGCTCATCGACCGCGGCCACCGCGAACTGCCGATCCGCGCCGACTACGTGGGCAAGAACGTGCCGACCTCGCGCGCCGAGGACATCTCGGTCCTGCTCACCGAACACGACGGACACGACGGTGTGTATCTGCACCAGGAGGCGCAGCAGGCATGAGGGAGCGCAGCGACCGAGCAATGAACACAGCCATCCAATGGTTCATGCCGGAGCCGAGCGCCAGCGAGGTGGAGGCATGAAGCATTTGTTGACGGTCGCCGACTTGGATCGCGGCACCGCCACCGAACTCCTCGACGAAGCCGAGCGCTTCGAACAGGCCCTGCTCGGCCGCGAGGTGAAGAAGCTCCCGACGCTGCGCGGCCGCACCGTGATGACCGTGTTCTACGAGAACTCCACCCGTACCAGGGTGTCCTTCGAGGTCGCGGGCAAGTGGATGAGCGCCGACGTGATCAACGTCAGCGCGTCGAGTTCCTCGGTCTCCAAGGGCGAATCGCTGCGCGACACCGCGCTCACCCTGCACGCGGCGGGCGCCGACGCGCTGATCGTGCGTCACCCGGCCTCCGGTGCCGCGCACCAGATCGCGCGCTGGATGGAACAGTGGGCGCGCGAGGAGAACCGTGCCGCGCCCTCGATCATCAACGCCGGTGACGGCACCCACCAGCACCCCACCCAGGCGCTGCTCGACGCGCTGACCCTGCGTCAGCGCCTCGGCGATATCGAGGGCAAGCGGATCGTGCTGGTCGGCGACATCCTGCACAGCCGGGTCGCCCGCTCGAACGTCTTCCTGCTCGACACCCTCGGCGCCGAAGTGGTGCTGGTCGCGCCGCGCACCCTGCTGCCGGTGGGCGTGGACAGCTGGCCGTGCCGGGTCGCGACCTCGCTGGACGCCGAACTGCCCGGCGCCGACGCGGTGATGATGCTGCGCGTGCAGGCCGAGCGGATGAACGGCGGGTTCTTCCCGTCGGTCCGCGAATACGCGATCAACTACGGACTGTCCGAGCGCAGGCTCGGCGTGCTCGGCGACGACGCGGTGGTGCTGCACCCCGGTCCCATGCTGCGCGGCATGGAAATCGCCTCGGCGGTCGCCGATTCGCCGAAAGCGGCAGTCCTGCAACAGGTGACGAACGGAGTGCACATGCGGATGGCCGTGTTGTTCCGGCTGCTCGTCGGCACCCAGGAGGTGGCGGCGTGAGCGGTCAGCGCCCGGAGGCGGCAGCCTGTGTAACCACGCAGGGCGCCCGAGCACGCCAGAAGGAGACAGCGTGAGTGAACTGCTGATCAAGAATGTGTTGCCCTACGGGGAAGGCGAGCCGGTCGACGTGCTGGTGCGCGGCACCGTCATCGCCGAGATCGGCACCGGCATCGAGGCGCCGGCCGACGCCGAGGTGATCGACGGCAACGGCCAGATCCTGCTGCCCGGCTTCGTCGACCTGCACACCCACCTGCGTGAGCCCGGTCGCGAAGACACCGAGACCATCGAAACCGGTTCGGCCGCAGCCGCACTCGGCGGCTACACCGCGGTGTTCGCGATGGCCAACACCAACCCGGTCGCCGACTCGCACGTCGTCACCGATCACGTGTGGCGGCGCGGCCAGGAGGTCGGCCTGGTCGACGTGTTCCCGGTCGGCGCGGTCACCGTCGGGCTCGAGGGCAAGCAGCTCGCCGAGATGGGCACCATGGCCGCCGGTGTCGGCCAGGTGCGGATGTTCTCCGACGACGGCCACTGCGTCTACGACCCGCTGATCATGCGCCGCGCCCTCGAATACGCGAACTCCCTCGGCGTGCTCATCGCCCAGCACGCGGAGGAGCCGCGCCTGACCAAGGGCGCCGTCGCGCACGAGGGCCCCAACGCCGCCCGACTCGGCCTGGCCGGCTGGCCGCGCGCCGCCGAGGAGTCGATCGTCGCCCGCGACGCGCTGCTGGCCCGCGACGCCGGCGCCCGCGTGCACATCTGCCACGCCTCCACCGCGGGCACCGTCGAACTGGTGAAATGGGCCAAGTCCCAGGGCATCTCGATCACCGCCGAGGTCACCCCGCACCACCTGCTGCTCGACGACTCGCGCCTGGAGACCTACGACGCGGTCAACAAGGTGAACCCGCCGCTGCGCGAGTCCGCCGACGTCACCGCCCTGCGCCAGGCACTGGCCGACGGCATCATCGACTGTGTCGCCACCGACCACGCCCCGCACGCCGAACAGGACAAGTGCTGCGAGTTCGCCGCCGCCCGCCCCGGCATGCTCGGGCTGGAGACCGCGCTGTCGATCATCGTGCAGACGATGGTCCAGCCCGGCCTGCTCGACTGGCGCGGTGTCGCGCGGGTGATGAGCGAGCGGCCCGCCGCGATCGTGGGCCTCGACGACCACGGCCGCCCCATCGCGGTCGGCGAACCGGCCAACCTCACACTCGTCGACCCCGACGCCGAGTGGACGGTGCGCGGCGCCGAACTGGCGAGCATCTCGAACAACACTCCGTTCGAGGACATGACGTTCCCGGCGCAGGTGTCAGCCACCGTGCTGCGCGGCCGGGTCACTGCCCGCGAGGGCAAGGCGGCCGGGATCTAGGAGGCCAGGAACATGGAAAGAACTCTGTGGGTACTCGGGTGTCTGATCTTCTTCGTGGTGTGCCTGTGGCTGATGTATCGGGCCTGGCAGAAGAAGGCCGCGCGCCAGCAGGACCGGATCGGTGAACTGCCGGCCGTGCCCGCCGAGCTGGGCGCGCAACTACTGGAACCGACCACCGGCCTCTACCTGGGCAGCACCCTCGCGCCCAGCTGGCAGGACCGGATCGCGGTCGGCGACCTGGGATTCCGGGCGACCGCCGAACTGACGCGGTTCGAACGCGGAATCCTGCTCGAACGCGACGGGGCGACGCCGATCTGGATTCCGCAGGAATCCGTCACGGCCGTGCGCACCGAACGCGGACACGCGGGCAAAGTGATGACAGACAATGGTGTGCTGGTAATTCGCTGGACACTGCCGACCGGAACCGAGATCGACACCGGATTCCGGGGCGACGACAAGACGGTGTACCCGGCATGGACCGCGGATGCGACCAGGGTGACGACGGGAGACGACGAATGACGAAGATCAAGGCAGCCCTCGTGCTGGAGGACGGCCGCGTGTTCCGCGGTACCGCCTTCGGCGCCGAGGGCCAGACCCTGGGCGAGGCGGTGTTCTGCACCGCGATGACCGGCTACCAGGAAACCCTGACCGACCCCAGCTACGACCGTCAGATCGTGGTGGCCACCGCCCCGCAGATCGGCAACACGGGCTGGAACGACGAGGACGACGAGTCCGGCAAGATCTGGGTCGCCGGTTACGCGGTGCGCGACCCCTCGACGATCTCCTCCAACTGGCGTGCCACCGGCACCCTGCAGGACCAGCTCGACAAGCAGAACGTGGTCGGCATCGCCGGCATCGACACCCGCGCGGTCGTGCGCCACCTGCGCACCCGCGGTTCGATGAAGGCAGGCATCTTCTCCGGCGCCGCCCTCGCCGGTGACGACGAGCTCCTCGCCCGGGTCAACGGCCAGCCCTCCATGCTCGGCGCCGACCTGGCCGAAGAGGTCAGCACCGACGGCATGTACACGATCGAGCCGGTGGGCGATCACCGCTTCACCGTCGTCGCGGTCGACCTGGGCATCAAGACCAACACCCCGCGCATGTTCGCCGAGCGTGGCGTGCGCACCCACGTGGTGCCGTCGAACACCTCCCTCGACGACATCCTGGCGCTCGACCCCAACGGCGTGTTCCTGTCCAACGGCCCCGGCGACCCGGCCACCCAGACCGGCGCGATCGCGCTGACCCAGGGTGTCCTGGAACGTTGGATTCCGCTGTTCGGCATCTGCTTCGGCAACCAGATCCTGGGCCGGGCACTGGGCCGTAACACCTACAAGATGAAGTTCGGTCACCGCGGCATCAACATCCCGGTCGTGGAAGAAGGCACCGGCCGCATCTCCATCACCGCGCAGAACCACGGCTTCGCGCTGGAAGGCGAGAAGGGCGAGGTGTTCGACACCCCCTTCGGCAAGGCCGAGGTCTCCCACATCTGCGCCAACGACGGCACCGTCGAAGGTGTGCGACTGATCGACGGTCGCGCCTTCTCGGTGCAGTACCACCCCGAGGCCGCCGCAGGCCCACACGACGCCGCATACCTGTTCGACCGTTTCGCCGGTCTCATGGAAGGAGCCTGATGCCTCGCCGCGAGGATCTGAAGCACATCCTGGTGATCGGCTCTGGCCCGATCGTGATCGGCCAGGCGTGCGAATTCGACTACTCCGGTACCCAGGCGTGCCGGGTGCTGCGGTCCGAGGGACTGCGCGTATCGCTGGTGAACTCCAACCCGGCGACCATCATGACCGACCCCGAGTTCGCCGACTCCACCTACGTGGAGCCGATCACCCCTGAATTCGTCGAGAAGGTCATCGAGAAGGAGCGCCCCGACGCCATTCTCGCCACCCTGGGCGGGCAGACCGCGCTCAACACCGCGGTCGCGCTGCACGAGCGCGGGGTGCTGGAGAAGTACAACGTCGAGCTGATCGGCGCCGACTTCGACGCCATCCAGCGCGGTGAGGACCGGCAGAAGTTCAAGGACATCGTCGCCAAGGTCGGCGGCGAATCCGCCCGCTCCAAGGTCTGTTTCACCATGGACGAGGTCCGGGAGACGGTCGCCGAGCTCGGCTTCCCGGTCGTCGTGCGCCCGTCCTTCACCATGGGCGGCCTCGGCTCGGGCATGGCCTACAACGACGAGGACCTCGACCGCATCGCCGGCGGTGGCCTCGCCGCCTCGCCGACCGCGAACGTCCTGATCGAGGAGTCCATCCTCGGCTGGAAGGAATTCGAGCTCGAGCTCATGCGCGACGGCCGCGACAATGTGGTCATCGTCTGCTCCATCGAGAACGTCGACCCGATGGGCGTGCACACCGGCGACTCGATGACCGTGGCCCCGGCCATGACCCTCACCGACCGCGAATACCAGAAGATGCGCGATCTGGGCATCGCCATCCTGCGCGAGGTCGGCGTCGACACCGGCGGCTGCAACATCCAGTTCGCGGTCGACCCGAAGGACGGTCGCCTGATCGTCATCGAGATGAACCCGCGCGTCTCGCGTTCCTCGGCGCTGGCGTCGAAGGCCACCGGCTTCCCGATCGCCAAGATCGCCGCCAAGCTGGCCATCGGCTACACCCTCGACGAGATCGTCAACGACATCACCGGCGAGACCCCGGCCTGCTTCGAGCCGACCCTGGACTACGTCGTGGTCAAGGCGCCGCGGTTCGCGTTCGAGAAGTTCCCCGGTGCCGACGACACCCTCACCACCACCATGAAGTCGGTGGGCGAGGCGATGTCGATGGGCCGCAACTTCACCGAGGCCCTGGGCAAGGTGCTGCGCTCGCTCGAGACCAAGGCCACCAGCTTCTGGACCCTCGACGACGGCCGGTGGGCCCCGGTGGATTCGACCGACCCGGCGTCGGTGCGCGAGGCGATCGAGGCCATCCTCGCCGACCTGCGCGTGCCCACGGAAGGCCGCATCTACCAGGTCGAACGCGCTCTGCGCTACGGCGCTTCGATCGAGGAAGTCGCGTTGGCCTCCGGTGTCGACCCGTGGTTCGTCGCCGAGGTGGCCGGGCTGGTCGCGCTGCGCCAGGAAGTCCTCGACGCGCCGGTTCTCGACGAGGACCTGCTGCGCCGCGCCAAGCACTACGGCCTGTCCGACCGTCAGCTCGCCGCCCTGCGGCCCGAGCTCGCGGGCGAAGCGGGCGTGCGGTCGCTGCGCCACCGCCTCGGCGTGCGCCCGGTCTACAAGACCGTCGACACCTGCGCCGCCGAGTTCGAGGCCAAGACGCCGTACCACTACAGCGCCTACGAGCTCGATCCCGGCGCCGAGTCCGAGGTCGCACCGCAGCGTGAGCGCGACAAGGTGATCATCCTGGGCTCGGGCCCCAACCGCATCGGCCAGGGCATCGAGTTCGACTACTCGTGTGTCCATGCGGCACAGACCCTGTCGGCCGCGGGCTACGAGACCGTCATGGTCAACTGCAACCCCGAGACCGTCTCCACCGACTACGACACCGCCGATCGCCTCTACTTCGAGCCGCTCACCTTCGAGGACGTCCTCGAGGTGTACCACGCCGAAACCGAGTCGGGCACCGTCGCCGGGGTGATCGTGCAGCTCGGCGGTCAGACCCCGCTGAGCCTGGCGCAGCGGCTCACCGACGCCGGCGTGCCGGTCGTCGGCACCTCCGCGGCCGCGATCGACCTGGCCGAGGACCGCGGCGAATTCGGTGACGTACTCGTCGCCGCCGGGCTGCCCGCACCCAAGTACGGCACCGCCACCACGGTCGAGCAGGCCAAGAAGATCGCCGCCGAGATCGGCTACCCGGTGCTGGTGCGCCCGTCCTACGTGCTCGGCGGTCGCGGCATGGAGATCGTCTACGACGAGACCTCGCTCGAGGGCTACATCTCCCGCGCCACCGAACTCAACCCGGATCACCCGGTGCTGGTCGACCGCTTCCTGGAAGACGCCATCGAGATCGACGTCGACGCCCTGTGCGACGGCGAGGAGGTCTACCTCGGCGGCGTGATGGAGCACATCGAGGAAGCCGGCATCCACTCCGGTGACTCCGCCTGCGCGCTGCCCCCGATCACCCTGGGCCGCAGCGACATCGAAGCCGTGCGCCGCTCCACCATCGCCCTCGCCAAGGGCATCGGCGTGAAGGGCCTGCTCAACGTGCAGTACGCCCTCAAGGACGACATCCTCTACGTCCTGGAAGCCAACCCGCGCGCGAGCCGCACCGTGCCGTTCGTCTCCAAGGCGACCGCGGTGCCGCTGGCCAAGGCATGCGCGCGCGTCATGCTCGGCGCCTCCATCGCCGACCTGCGTAAGGAAGGCATGCTGCCGCCCGAGGGCGACGGCGGCCACGTGCCGCTGGACGCGCCGGTCGCGGTGAAGGAAGCCGTGCTGCCCTTCCACCGGTTCCGTCGCGCCGACGGCACCGGCGTCGACTCGCTGCTGTCGCCGGAGATGAAGTCCACCGGCGAGGTCATGGGCATCGACGCCGACTTCGGCACCGCCTTCGCCAAGAGCCAGGCCGCCGCCTACGGCTCGCTGCCGACCGAGGGCACCGTGTTCGTCTCCGTCGCCAACCGCGACAAGCGCGCCATGGTGTTCCCGATCAAGCGCCTGCACGACCTGGGCTTCCGCATCCTCGCCACCGAGGGCACCGCGGAAACCCTGCGCCGCAACGGCATTCCGTGCGAACAGGTGCGCAAGCACTCCGACCCGGAAGCCACCGACCCGGCCACCGGCATGCCGCAGGCCTCGATCGTCGAGCAGATCCGCGACGGCGAGATCGACATCGTGTTCAACACCCCCTACGGCAACTCGGGCCCCCGCGTGGACGGCTACGAGATCCGCACCGCCGCGGTGGGCGCGAACATTCCGTGCATCACCACCGTGCAGGGCGCGGCCGCGGCGGTGCAGGGCATCGAGGCGAGCATCAACGGCGGCATCGGCGTGCGCTCGCTGCAGGAACTGCACTCGGTGCTGCGTGGCTGATCGGCACGACGACGAAGGAGCGGGATCGATGAAGACATTCGGCAGCCGGTTGCAGCACGCCATGCGGCACTTCGGCCCGGTCTGTGTCGGCATCGATCCGCATCCCGGACTGCTGCGCGCCTGGGGCCTGTCCGCGGACGTCGACGGACTCGAAGCCTTCGCCGAGATCTGCGTCGAGGCCTTCGACGGCCGCGTCGCCCTGGTCAAGCCGCAGGTCGCGTTCTTCGAGACCTACGGCTCCGGCGGCCTCGCGGTCCTCGAACGCACCATCGAGGTGCTGCGCGCCTCGGGCACCCTCGTGCTGGCCGACGCCAAACGCGGCGACATCGGCTCCACCATGGACGCCTACGCACACGCCTGGCTCGGTGACGGCCCCCTGGGCTCCGACGCGGTGACGGTCTCCCCGTACCTCGGTTTCGGCTCCCTCGACCCGGCGCTGAGCCTGGCCAGGGAAAACGACCGCGGCGTGTTCGTCCTCGCCGCGACCTCGAATCCCGAAGGGGCGCAACTGCAACGGATCACCACCGTGGACGGGCGCACCATCGCCCAGACGATGGTCGACGAGGCGGCGGCCCGCAACGCAGGCCCCGGCTTCGGTTCCGTCGGTGTGGTCGTCGGCGCGACCCTCACCGAGGCACCCGACCTCTCGGCCCTCAACGGCCCCATCCTGATGCCCGGTGTGGGTGCTCAGGGCGGGGGCGCGGACTCCATCCGTGCCCTGGTCCCCGCGGCGAACCTGACCGCCGTCCTGCCGAACGTCTCGCGCGAACTGCTCGGCGTCGGCCCGTCGGTGACCGCGCTCTGTGACAAGACGGCGCAGCTGCAGGAGGAGTTCGCCTTCCTGCAGGCCTGAGACAACCGAATCCGGCAGCCGGGGTGACGCATCGTCGCCCCGGCTTCTCGTCGTGTCCTGCCCACGCGGCCCCGAGCGCGCTCCCGCTCGATCAGCGCCGGCCCGAAACCGGTCGCGACCACCCCGAACGGTCGGTGGTAAGACCCCGGCTCTGCACCGACGACCAGGTGCTCGACGCCCTGGTGGTCGCGGAGGCCGCGGTGACGGCGATTCCCTGCGGTCTGGTCCGACTACCTCGCCAGGGCAGTCCCGATTCCGGCCCGGATCGACGACGTCACCGCCACCGCCACGGGCGCGGTTCTGGACCGGTTCCGTTCCCGATCGTGACGACACGCGGTGCGAAATCACGCGACACGCCGGGATTTTCGGGAAACCCCCTGGTCGGGCGGTAGCGAGTTTGCCGGGCTGGTGAGCCCCCGGATCGCTACCCGGTGGCTAACATCGCCCATATCGGTATAACCGCAGGTGGGGGTGCATTTTCTGGATTCGTCGGTAGGATCGGTGCGGAGGAATCCGGTGTCACCGCATCTGGCCCGCGCGCCCCATACGGCATCCGTATTCCTGCCCTGACCTGGGGGTCGGGTTCGCAATCGGCGCGCACCGTGGGTACGGTCGCACAGACCGTTCGGGTAACCGGCGGTAGATCTAGCAATGAACGATGAGACGGAGGAACCCGTGGCCCTTCCCCAGCTGACTGACGAGCAGCGCGCCGCTGCTCTGGAGAAGGCGGCTGCCGCTCGCCGCGCTCGGGCAGAGCTCAAGGAGCGCCTGAAGCGTGGTGGCACCAACCTGAAGCAGGTCCTCACCGATGCCGAGTCCGATGAGATTCTCGGCAAGATGAAGGTGTCGGCGCTGCTCGAGGCTCTGCCGAAGGTGGGCAAGGTCAAGGCTGCCGAGATCATGACCGAGCTGGAGATCGCCCCCACCCGGCGGCTCCGTGGCCTGGGCGACCGTCAGCGCAAGGCGCTGCTGGCTCGCTTCGACTTCGACTCCTGATCCAGGTGGTCGAACACACGCGGAAGGGTCGGCTGGTTGTACTGGTCGGCCCCTCGGCCGTGGGTAAGTCCACGGTCGTGCGGTGCGTGCGGGAACGCCTGCCCGAACTGGTCTTCAGTGTGTCGGCGACGACGCGGGCCCCCCGGCCCGGGGAAGTCGACGGCCGTGACTACCGTTTCGTTTCCCGAGCCGAGTTCGACGCCATGATCGCGGCGGACGAACTGCTCGAATGGGCAGACATCCACGGGGGGTTGCAGCGTTCGGGCACCCCCGCGGCCCCGGTGCGCGAAGCACTGGCGGCCGGACATCACGTCCTGCTCGAAGTCGATCTCGAGGGCGCCCGATCGGTCCGCCGGGCGATGCCCGAGGCCCTGCTGGTGTTCCTCGCCCCGCCGAGCTGGGACGAACTGGTCGCGCGGCTGCGCTCGCGCGGCACCGAGACCCCCGAGGTGATCGAGCGCAGGCTCGAAACCGCCCGGGTCGAATTGGCGGCCTGTGACGAGTTCGACACGGTGATCGTGAACGCCGAGGTGACGACGGCCTGCGAGCAGTTGGTATCGTTATTCGTTAGCACAAATTCGAGTTCTTGACCCACTAACCTTCCAGGAGCCTCCTCTAGTGAGCACGGACATCACCGCAGCACCCGCGTACGACACTCCGATCGGCCTCACCAACCCGCCGATCGATGAGCTGCTCGAGCGCACCTCGTCCAAGTACGCCCTGGTGATCTACGCGGCCAAGCGCGCCCGTCAGATCAACGACTACTACAACCAGCTCGGCGACGGCATCCTCGAGTACGTGGGCCCGCTGGTCGAGCCCGGTCTGCAGGAGAAGCCGCTGTCGGTCGCCATGCGCGAAATCCACTCCGACCTGCTCGAGCACACCGAGGGCGAGTGACAATCTCTTTTCCGGAGGCGTAGAGACCATGCGGATCGTCGTCGGGGTCGGCGGGGGCATCGCCGCCTACAAGGCGTGTGCCCTCGTTCGCCGGTTCACCGAGACCGGCCATCAGGTGCGGGTGATTCCCACCGAGTCGGCCCTGCAGTTCGTCGGTAAGGCGACCTTCGAGGCACTGTCCGGCCAGCCGGTCAACACCGGCGTGTTCGCCGACGTGCCCGAGGTCCCGCACGTCCGGATCGGCCAGGAGGCCGATCTCGTCGTCATCGCCCCCGCCACCGCGGACCTGATGGCCCGCGCGGCCCAGGGCCGGGCCGACGACCTGCTCACCGCCACGTTGCTGACGGCCCGATGTCCGGTGTTGTTCGCGCCCGCGATGCACACCGAGATGTGGGAGCATCCGGCGACGGTGGCCAATGTTGCGACGCTGCGCGCGCACGGCGCCAACGTCATGGAACCCGCGTCGGGCCGGCTCACCGGCACCGATACGGGTCCGGGACGGCTGCCCGAGCCGGAGGAGATCTTCGGTCTGGCCTCGCTGCTGCTCGAGCGTGCCGACGCGCTGCCGCGCGATCTGACCGGTCGCCGCGTGGTGATCACCGCCGGTGGCACGAGGGAACCTCTCGACCCGGTGCGCTTCCTCGGCAACCGCAGCTCGGGCAAGCAGGGCTATGCCCTGGCCAGAGTCGCTGCCCAGCGTGGTGCCCAGGTGACGCTGATCGCGGGCAACACCATCGAGCTCGCGCCGCCCGCCGCGGTCGAACTGGTCCACATCACCACCGCCGACCAGCTCGAGATCGCGGTCGACAAGCACGCGCTCGGCGCGGACGCGGTGATCATGGCCGCCGCGGTCGCCGATTTCCGGCCGACTCATGTCGCCGCCGCGAAGATCAAGAAGGGCGCCGACGAGCCCGACGTGATCCCGCTGACCAAGAACCCGGACATCCTCGCCGGCCTGGTCGACGCGCGCACCGACGGCAAGCTCGCCGGGACCGCGATCGTCGGTTTCGCCGCCGAGACCGGTGACGACAACGGTGACGTGCTCACCCACGCGCGCGCCAAACTGGCCCGTAAAGGCTGCGATCTGCTCGTGGTCAACGCGGTCGGCGAGGGCAAGGCGTTCGAGGTCGACACCAACGACGGCTGGCTGCTCGGCGCCGACGGCACCGAACAGGCCCTCGATCACGGATCGAAGGCGCTGCTGGCCAGCCGGGTGCTCGACGCGCTCGTCCCACTGTTGCGCTGACCGGGCAGATCCGTCACCTCGGCACGAAAATCGTTGCGCGGCAACGAGGATCGCGCAGTGTACCGCCGGCGTGGTCGATCGCGGCGTGGCTTGGTACTAACTCGCCACCGTGTCGGTGGTTTGGAATAGTCTTGAAGAGAACGAAGTAACCCGTTGAGGGAGAGGGAATAACTGTGCGTACGACAGGCAGTCGGCTATTCACCAGTGAGTCCGTGACCGAGGGCCATCCGGACAAGATCTGTGACGCGATCAGCGATTCCATCCTCGATGCGTTGCTCACCGAGGATCCGGGCAGCCGTGTGGCGGTGGAGACCCTGGTCACCACCGGGCAGGTCCATGTCGCGGGCGAGGTCACCACCTCCGCCTACGCCGACATCCCGCGGATCGTCCGGGAGAAGGTCCTCGAGATCGGATACGACTCCTCGGCAAAGGGTTTCGACGGTAACTCCTGCGGTGTCAACATCGCGATCGGCGCCCAGTCGCCCGATATCGCGCAGGGCGTCGACACCTCGCACGAGGCGCGCGTCGGCGGTTCCGACGACGCGATCGAGCGTCAGGGTGCCGGCGACCAGGGCCTGATGTTCGGCTACGCCACCACCGACACCCCCGAGCTGATGCCGCTGCCGATCGCGCTGGCGCACCGGCTCTCGCGCAAGCTCACCGAGGTCCGCAAGTCCGGTGTGCTGCCCTACCTGCGTCCCGACGGCAAGACCCAGGTCACCATCGAATACGACGGTGACCGTCCGGTCCGCCTCGACACGGTCGTCATCTCCACCCAGCACGCGGCCGATATCGACCTGGACAACCTGCTGGCCCCCGATATCCGCGAGAAGGTCGTCGACGCCGTGATCGGCGATCTCGACCTGCCCTCGCTCGACACCTCCGACATCCGGCTGCTGGTCAACCCGACCGGCAAGTTCGTGCTCGGTGGGCCGATGGGCGATGCCGGTCTGACCGGTCGCAAGATCATCGTCGACACCTACGGCGGCATGGCCCGCCACGGTGGTGGCGCGTTCTCCGGCAAGGACCCGTCGAAGGTGGACCGCTCGGCCGCCTACGCCATGCGCTGGGTCGCCAAGAACGTCGTGGCCGCCGAACTGGCCGAGCGGGTCGAGGTGCAGGTCGCCTACGCCATCGGCAAGTCGGCTCCGGTCGGTCTGTTCGTCGAGACCTTCGGCACCGAGAAGGTCGATCCGGTCCGTATCTCGGCCGCGATCTCGGAGGTCTTCGACCTGCGTCCGGGCGCGATCATCCGCGATCTCGACCTGCTGCGCCCGATCTACGCGCCGACCGCGGCCTACGGCCACTTCGGCCGCACCGATGTCGACCTGCCCTGGGAGCACACGGACCGCGCCGACAAGCTGCGCGCGGCCGTCGGCCTGTAGTACCCACCGCCCGCGTGGCAGCGGACGATCCATCGACAGCAGCGGGACACCCGATCGCCCGGGTGCTCCCGCTGCTCTCGCCCGCGCACCTGGACCGCGACTTCGACTACCTGGTTCCGCCGGAACTCGACGCGATCGCCCAGCCCGGTGTCCGGGTCCGCGTGCGCTTCGCGGGCCGCCTGGTCGACGGCTACCTGCTCGCCCGCCTCCCACATACCGACCACACCGGCAAGATGATGCCCCTCGAACGCGTCGTCTCCGCCGAACGAGTCCTCACCCCCGAAATCCTGCGCCTGGCCACCACGGTCGCCGCCCGCTACGCAGGCACCCGCGCCGACGTCCTGCGCCTGGCCATCCCACCGAGGCACGCGAGTACCGAAAACGGCGGCGCGAAGAAGTCGGCCAAGAAGAAGTCCGCCGAGCATCACGTGACGCCACCGCCGGGTACGGAATCCCACACCGCCACCCGGCCATCCGATGCCGACGCCACGCCACCGGCTCCGCCCAACCTGTCACCAGGCGATGCGTCCACACCCGGCGATCCAGTCCTGGCTACGCCGGGCGATGTGGCGACGGCTGTGCCCGGCGATGCGGTAGCGGCTGGTGATGTGGCGACGGCTGTGTCTGGTGATGCGGCGACGGCTGTGTCTGGTGATGCGGCAACCGCTGTGCCTGGTGATACGGCAGCGGCTGTGCCGGGTGATGCGGCAACCGCTGTGCCTGGCGGTGCAGCCATGGCCGCAGCCGCGCCGCCCGGCGAGGTGCCGAAGGAACCTGGTCCGATTCCGGACATCGGTTCCATCGTCACCCAGCGGTCGTTGCCCTCAGGTGGCATCGCGCGCGCCGCGCCGAACGGCCCGTCGCCGATGCGAGGTGCAGCCTCGAAGGAGGTCGGTTCGGAGCGAGGGCAGGCGTCCTCGGACATCTCGGATATTGCTGTGCCGGAGCATGTTTCGGGTGATGCGGTGGACGCGCCGGACTCCGGGGCCGAGGCGCCTGTTGTCGACACCACCGCCTGGGCGCGATACCTGCACGGTGGCGCGTTCGTCGCCGCACTGGCGGATGGCCGCGGGCCGCGGGCAGCGTGGCAGGCGCTGCCGGGGGAGGACTGGGCGGCGCGGCTGGCCGAACTCGCGGCGACCGTGGTGGCGGCCGGGCGCAGTGCGGTGCTGATGGTGCCCGATCAGCGGGATCTCGATCGATTGCTGGCGGAATGTGTTCGGCTGGTGGGGGATTCGGCGGTCGGGCTGTCGGCGGGGCTGGGCCCGGCGGCCCGGTACCGGCGGTGGCTGGCGGTGCTGCGCGGGCAGGCGCGGATCGTCGTCGGGACGCGGGCGGCGGTGTTCGCCCCGGCGAAAGACCTCGGGCTGATCGCGCTATGGGACGACGGCGACGACACCTACGCCGAACCGCGCTCGCCGTACCCGCACGCCCGCGAAGTCGCCATGCTGCGCGCCCACGAGACCGGGGCCGCCTTCGTCGCGGCCGGATTCGCCCGCACGGCCGAGATCCAGGCCGTGGTCGAATCCGGTTGGGCCCACGACCTGCTCGCCGAACGACAGGTGCTGCGGGAGGTGATGCCCCGGATCAGCGCCCCGGGTGACACCGACTTCGCGCTGGAACGCGATGCGCTGGCCCGCGCGGTGCGGATGCCCGGCGTCGCCTTCGCGGCCGCCCGCTCCGCGCTCAAGGAGAACGCCGCGGTCCTGGTCCAGGTGCCGCGACGCGGCTATGTCCCGTCGCTGGCCTGCGCCAAATGCCGTACTCCAGCTCGCTGCCGGCACTGCAACGGCCCGCTGTCGCTGCCGCAGTCGGGCAACGGCGAGGCGGCCAGCCCGCAATGCCGGTGGTGTGGCATCACCGAAGCCGCCTTCCGTTGTCAGGCTTGCGGGGCCAGGGCGCTGCGGGCGATGGTGATCGGCGCGGCCCGCACCGCCGAGGAACTCGGTCGCGCCTTCCCCGGCGTCCCGATCCGTGGCTCCGGCGGTGGCGAAGTGCTCGACACCGTCGACCCGGGTGCCCAGGTGGTGGTCGCCACGGTCGGCGCCGAACCGCTCGTGCCGGGTGGCTACGGTGTCGCGCTCCTGCTCGACGGCTGGGCCCTGCTCGGGCGGGCCGATCTGCGCGCCACCGAGGACACCCTGCGCCGCTGGATGGGCGCCGCCGCCCTGGTCCGGCCGCGCGGGCAGGTCATCGTGATGGCCGACCCCGGCCTGCCCACCGTGCAGGCCCTGGTCCGCTGGGACCCGGTCCACCACGCCGCCGCCGAACTGGACGCCCGCGCCGAGGTCGGCTTCCCGCCCGCGGTCCGCCTGGCCGCGATCGACGGCACCACCGCCTCGATCGCAGAATTGCTCGATGTCGCAGTCCTCCCCGACGGCACCGAAGTCCTCGGCCCGGTACCCCTGCCACCCACCGCCCGCAAACCGTTCTCCGGTGGCGACAGCCCCACCGAGGTCGAACGCATGCTGCTGCGCGTCGCCCGCACCGCAGGCGCCCCCCTGGCACGCGCACTCACCGCCGCCCAAGCGGTCCGCAGCTCCCACCGCTCCGACGCCCCCCTCCGCATCCAGATCGACCCAGTCGACATCGGCTGACCCAGCACCGCGGCAGCCACTGCTGTGGCCGTACTGCTGTAGCCGGCGCTGTCGCCGCTCCGGTCGGCTGTTCACGGCGCCGCATCCTCCCCGCTGATCGCACGGAGGGCGGCGGCGAGGGGCGGTCGGGGCGTGGTGCTGGGGTGTCGTTCGTCCAGCGAGCTGGGGTTTCGCGGTCGCTGCCGGCAGCTGGAAATGAAACGTGTTCTATTATGTGGCCGGAGTGACGGAGAGGATCGCGATGGAGTTCTTCACGAAGCGGGCCGGGAGCTATGTGCCGACCGAGCTGGCCATCAGCCGCTGGTCGCCGAACCAGCTCAACGGTGTCGCGGTGAGTGGGCTGCTGGCGTTGGAGGCCGAGAAGCGCGGTCCCGGTGCGGGTTTCGTGCCTGCCCGGTTCACGGTCGACCTGTTCCGTCCGGTGCGCAACGAACCCATCACCCTGGGCAGCGCGGTGGTTCGGGCGGGCAACCGGATCACTGTCGCCGACTCGTGGCTGATGCAGGGTGGCGAGACGATGGCGCGGGCGACGGTGGTCTTCCTCGCCGCCACCGAAGCGCCGCCGGGTGAGGTCTGGCAACCGCCCTTCGACGTGCCGATCCCCGAGCAGCGGTTGGTCGACCCCGACGGGCAGCCACCCCTGCTGAAATGCGGCGACGACGACTGGATCACCGAATTCACCGCGGCACAGAACGCCGAGCGCAAGGTCACCTGGCACAACCTGCCCGCCCTGGTGGCCGGTGAACCCTTCTCGCCCTTCCAGCGCGCGGCCGCCACCGGCGACATCACCAACCTCGTCTGCCACTGGGGCACCCAGGGCGTCGGCTACATCAACGCGGACATGACCCTCACCCTGTCGCGCCTGCCCATCGGCCAGGAACTCGGTATGCAGGCACTCGACCATGTCGCGACCGCGGGCGTCGCGGTCAGCACCGCCACCCTCTACGACCGCGCGGGCCGCCTCGGCACCTGTGTCATCACCGCCGTCGCCAATGCGGGTCGCCAGGTCCGGGTCACCGAACCGGGAGACCACGTGGCGGCCGCCACCGACTAGAAAACTTCAGGTGCTCCGCGCTCGAATGCGCCCGCCCAGCTGGTGCCGGCGGTCGAACTGGCCCGACCCACATGGCGAGGTACCCGGCCGACCGCATTCGGCGGCCCACCGGATCCAGATGACGGCGGTGGGCCTCGCCGATGAATTCGGCCGACTTCCGCCGTCACCAGTACGAGCCGTGCGTGCCCCGGCCAGCCCTGGTACCGAATCGGAGGACCCATGACGCAGACCCTTGCCCGCGACGAACTCTGGGCGCTGGCACACGCCGAGCGGGCCGCCCTGGCCGAGGATCTCGCCGGACTCGACGACGGGCAGTGGGCGACGCCCTCGCTGTGCGGCGACTGGACGGTCGAGGAAGTGCTCGCCCACCTCACCGCGGCGGCGAGCGTCGGCCGACTGCGCTGGCTGCGCGGCGTCCTCGGCGCTCGCTTCGACTTCGACCTGCACAATGCCCGCCGCCTCGCCGAACACCGCGGCACCACACCCGCCGAAACCCTGGCCCGCTTCCGCGCGATCGTGACCAGCACGACCGGCGCGTCCGGGCACACCGCCGCCTGGCTCGGCGAGGTCGTCGTCCACGCACAGGACATCCGCCGCCCCCTCGGTCTGTCCACCGTGCCGACGATCGAGGCGACCACTGCCGTCGCCGAGTTCTACGCGAGCCGCGACTTCGCCGTCCCGAGCAAAACCCTGGCCGACGGCCTGCGCCTGGCAGCCACCGACGGCCCCTTCACCACCGGCAACGGCCCACTGGTCAGCGGGACGACCCTCGCCCTGACCATGGCCATGGCAGGCAGAGCCAGCTACGCCGCCGACCTCACCGGTCCCGGAGCGACCGTCCTCCAGAACCGGCTGGCCGCCGAAATGGCCGGGTGATCCCCCGAACATCCGTCGTGGCCACCCCGCGTCGGCGCCGACCCGGCCCGCGTCGAGCACCGCGATAAGGAGACCCGGCGGACCGGGTCGAGCACGAACTCGACCAGCGGCGGCCGCGTCGCCGACCATCGCCGGTATTCGCCGATTTCGTGGTGAGTCGAGAGAAGGACCGCCCGGATCGGTCTCCCCGCATCGCCGCACCGAGATACGCGCAGCAGGTGGCGCGTACCGTGTGGCGAACTCAGGCGAACAGCGTGCGATGGCGGCGGGCCCACTGCGCGTACGAGGTGGCCGGTCGGCCTAGTACCCGCTCGATATCGCCGCTGACCTGGATCTCTTCGGCCGTCGGCGTACCGAGGATGGTGAGCGTGTGGTCGGCCACCGATTCGGGCATGAACCGCAGCATGTTCTGCTTGGCCTGCGCCGGGGTGAGTTCCGCGAAGGAGACCGGTGCGTCGACGGCCTCGGCGAGGGCGGCGGCCTGCGCCCGCGGGGTGATCGTGGCCGGACCGGTGAGGGTGTAGGCCCGCCCGTCGTGGCCGTCGTCGAGCAGCGCCGCCGCCGCGACCGCGGCGATATCGGCCGGGTCGACCGCGGGCAGCCCGACCTCGCCGAACGGTGCGGCGACCGTCCGCTGGGTGCGCACCGATTCGATCCAGGCGAAGGTGTTGGAGAAGAACCCGCCGGGCCGCAGGGAGGTCCAGGCGAGGCCGGATTCCGCGAGTGCGTGCTCGAACGCGATCGTCCTGGCGTACCCGGCGGAGTCCGGCCGCGTGACGGCACCCTGTGACGACACGAACACCACCCGTCGGATGCCCGCTGCCGCAGCGGTTTTCAGTAGCTCGCCCGGTTCCGGTCCGGTGATCAGCTGCTCGCCGGTGATCAGCAGGAACAAGGCGTCCGCGCCCTCGAACGCGGGGGAGAGGCTGTCGAGATCGCCCAGATCCGCGACGACGTGCTCGACCTGCGCGGGCAGGTCCACGGGCCGCTGACCACGCGACACCGCCCGCACCTCCTCGCCCGCCCCGGCCAGCAGGCCGACCAGAGTGCTGCCGATATTGCCGGTCGCGCCGGTGACTACGATCATGTCCGTCCTTGAGTTAGTTGGCTGACTAAATTGCTGGAGTGAACATATCCGACGAGAGTTCTGCTGTCTATAGTCAGTTGCATGACTAACTCGGAACCGCAGGTCGGACCCAAGATCGGGAAGCGCGAACGTCTGATCGGCGCCGCGATGCGCGTGTTCTACGAACAGGGCATCGAGAAGACGACCATCGCCGACATCGCGCGCGCGGCCGAGGTGCCGGTCGGCAATGTCTACTACTACTTCAAGACCAAGGACCAGTTCGTCGAGGCGGTCATCGAAGGGCATTCCCGGGTTCTGGCCGACACGATCGCGGCCCTGGAATCGCTACCCGGCCCGGCCGAGCGACTGCAAGGAATGATCCGCGGCTGGGTCGACCAGCGCGAAATGGCCGCCCGCTTCGGCTGCCCGTTCGGCACGCTGGCCGGCGAACTCGACAAGCGATCAGATGCCTTCGGCGGCGAACCGGCCCGGGTGATGGGGCAGCTCGTCGACTGGTCGCGACGCCAATTCGCCGAACTCGGCCGCGCCGACGCCGACGAGCTCGGCATCGCGTTCGTCGCCTCCTATCAGGGGATCTCGTTGCTCACCAACACCTTCCGCGATCCAGGGCTGATGCTCGGTGAGGGCGCGCGGCTCGAACGCTGGATCGACGAGCTGGCCGGCCGCTAGAAGAAACCCTTGCGTTCGATGCATTGTCGATATATCGTCGATAGTGTCAAGAACAACGACGAAGCCTGAGGAGGCAGTTATGCGTCACGCAGAACAACGAGAATTCGGACACTTCGGTCGCGGTCGTGGACCCGGCCACCCGGAATTCGGTCCCGACCGGCGGGAGTTCCGCCGGGGTGGACGGCATGGGCACGGCCCCGAGTTCGGACCGGGCTTCGGCCCCGGGTTCGGGCCGGGTTTCGGCCCGGGATTCGGTCGCGGCCGCGGCCGTGGCGGACGGGGCAGGCGCGGTGACGTGCGGGCCGCGGTCCTGCTGCTGCTCGAGGACCGCCCGATGCACGGTTACGAGCTGATCCAGCAGATCCGGGACCGCAGCGACGATGTCTGGCGTCCGAGCCCCGGCTCGATCTACCCGGCATTGGCCCAGCTCGAGGACGAGGGACTGGTGCTCATCGAGAAGGTGGCCGGTCGCAAGACCGCCCAGCTCACCGACGAGGGCAAGGCCTATGTGGCGGCCCAGCGCGAGGAACTCGGCGATCCGTGGGCCGAGGTCAAGCAGGATGTCGGCGCCCAGGCGCTGGATCTGCGCGGCCTCGTCGGCCAGGTGATGGGCGCGGTCGGTCAGGTCGCGCAGGTCGGGACGGCGGAGCAGGCGGCCAAGGCGGCCGAGGTGCTCACCGAGACCCGGCGGGCCCTGTATCGCATCCTCGCCGAAGACGATGTCACCCCCGGAGACGACGCAACCCCCGAGAAGTGAGGGCGTCGTGAACCCCCTGGCCGGGGTGCGGTTGTCGGTCCGGAGGAGTAAATCTTTGGGATATGGAACAGCCGCGAGGTATGTGGGGTTGGGGAACATCACACACGCGCAGAGCGGTGTCGGTCACGGCACTGGCCTGTACGGCGGCGATCGGCGTGGCCTTCGCGCCGATCGCCACCGCTGAACCGGCGGGCTACCGGCCCGCCGTCGTGCCGACCGATCCGGGACCGCCGCAGGCGGACCACCTGGGCGCCGCACGCTATCTCGACACCCATCCGAACGCGGTTCCGGTGGGCGTCAACGACTTCGGGTGTGTCCCGAGTGCCGATCATCCCCGGCCGATCGTGCTCGTGCACGGTACCGATTCGAGCGCGTACTCCGACTGGGCCGGGATCGGACCGCAGCTGGTGTCGGCCGGCTATTGCGTCTTCGCGCTGAACTACGGCGGGGCGCCGGGGGCGGACACCTACGGCACCGAGGACATGCGGATCGGCTTCGCCCAGCTCGCGGCGTTCGTCGACCACGTGCTCGCCGCGACCGGTGCGGCGAAAGTGGACCTGGTCGGGTTCTCGCAGGGGGCGACGGTCAGCCGTTTCTACATCAACAAGCTCGGCGGTGCGCCGAAGGTCGGCACCTGGGTCGGGCTGGCCTCGCCCAGCTACGGCGGCGTCATGTACGGACTCGTACCCCTCGGCCAGGCGATTCCCGGGCTGATGGACGTCTACGCGAAGGTCACCTCGGTCGCGGCCGTCCAACAGGGTCAGGGCGAACCGCTCATGCTCGAACTCAACGCGGGCGGCGACACCGTGCCCGGCGTCCGGTACGTCACCGTGGGCAGCCGGGTCGACGAGATGATCCAGCCGTTCGGCAATATCGCCCTGCGCGGGCCGGGCGCACAGAACCTGGTCCTGCAGGACCTGTGCCCCGCGGATCTGACCGGCCATTTCCACATGGTCTACGACCCGTTTGTCCAGCAGCTGCTCCAGCAGGTGCTCGACCCGGCCGACGCGCCGGAGCCGGTCTGCGCGCCGGTGCCGCTGGGCGCCGGAATCCCCGAGGTGATCATCGCCGGCAACTCCTGAGACCGCCGGCGGACACGGCGGGCGGGAACCGGGTCGGGCGCTCCGTAGAATGGGACGACCGCAATTCGTCCAGCCGGGAGCCGCCGTGACCATTCAGCCCGTTCGCCTGTTCGGCGATCCGATCCTGCGTTCGCGTGCCGACGCGGTCACCGAGTTCGGCGCCGAACTCGCGCAGCTGATCGCCGATCTCACCGAGACCATGCACGACGACGGCGGGGTCGGGATGGCGGCGCCGCAGATCGGGGTCGGGCTGCGGGTGTTCGTCTACGACACCGGCGAGGCCGCGGGACATGTGGTGAACCCGGAATGGTCGGCGATCGGCGAGGAGGAGCAGGTCGGTCCCGAGGGCTGCCTGTCGATTCCCGGCGTGCGCTACGACGTGCGCCGCGCCCAGCGCGTGCGCGTCACCGGCGTCGACAGTGCCGGTGCGCCGGTCGAATTCGAGGCCGAAGCACTGCTGGCCCGGTGCGTGCAGCACGAGACCGACCATCTCGACGGCGTGCTGTTCGTGAGCAAGCTCGAGCCCGGTGATCGCAAGGACGCGATGCGGACCATCCGCGAATCCGACTGGTTCCGCGCCGGTGTGACCGTGCGCGAATCCAGCGGTGTCGGCGGTGGCCGCTGATGCGCGTCGTCTTCGCCGGGACACCGGAACCGGCCGTGCCGTCCCTGCGCGCGCTGATCGAGAGCCCGCGACACGAGGTGGTCGCCGTGGTCACCCGCCCCGACGCGGTCGCCGGTCGCGGTCGCAAGATCATGCGCTCGCCGGTGGGTCAGCTCGCCGACGAGCACGGCATCCCCGTACTCACTCCGCGTAAGCCGAGCGAGCCCGAATTCGTCGCCGCGCTGACCGAATTGGCGCCGCAGTGCTGTCCGGTGGTCGCCTACGGCGCGCTGCTGCCCCAGCAGGTGCTCGACATCCCCACGCACGGCTGGATCAACCTGCACTTCTCGCTGCTGCCCGCCTGGCGCGGCGCCGCGCCGGTGCAGGCCGCCATCGCCGCCGGTGACGACCTGACCGGTGCCTCGACCTTCCTCATCGAAGCCGGCCTGGACACCGGTCCGGTATACGGGGTGATGACCGAGCAGATCGGCCACACCGACACCGCGGGCAAATTGCTGACCCGGCTCGCCGAGGCGGGCGCGGTCCTGTTGGAGAAGACCCTGGACGGCGTGGAAGACGGGACGCTGCAAGCGATTCCGCAGTCGAACGACGGCGTGTCCTATGCGCCGAAGGTGACCGTGGAGGCGGGCCGGATCGGCTTCGACGAGCCCGCGTTGTCGATTCACCGCCGCATCCGCGCCGTCACCCCGGCGCCCGGAGCCTGGACCGAGGTGAACGGGCTGCGCCTGAAACTCGGCCCGGTGGAGATGGTGGAGGAAACCTTGCCCGAACGCGAGATCGAGGTGCGCAAATCCGGCGTCTTCGTCGGTACATCGACCACCGCGGTCCGCCTGGGGCAGGTCCAGCCGCCCGGCAAGAAGATGATGAACGCCCTCGACTGGGCGCGCGGCGCCCGCCTGGCCCCCGGCACGGTGATCGGATGAGCGCCTCGGATCGCCGCCGGCGCCGCGAAGCCGACCAGCGCAGCGGCGCGGCCCCCCGCGACGACCGCAAGGTCACCGGCAAGAACGTCGACGGCGGCTGGGCCGCCCGCGCCGCCAAGGGCCGCGACACCAAGAGCACCGGCACCCCCCGTGACGACGACCGGCGTTCCGGGCGCTCGGGTGGCGCTCGGTCCGATGATCGGTTCGAGCGGGATGTGGCCGGTTCGCGGGACGAACGATCCGCAGGCCGACGGTCGGGTGGCCGCGCAGATAGGGGTGGAGCGAGCTCCGGCCTTCCGGGCGCGGAACACGCTGAGCGCGGAGGGGATTCGCGGCGTCACAGCGGGGGCTCCGGTGGCGGCCGTGGCGCTGTGGGGCCTGAGCGTGGACGTGGGGACGAGAGTCGTGGAGGTGCCGGGTCCGGTGGTACGCGCCGGTCCGGGAATCCGCGCGGTGGCACTCGGTCCGATGCCGCGCGAGGAGCTGACCGGGGTGGTCAGCGGGCGCAGGACGCGCGGACGGGCGGGCCGCGGCGGGCTGAGCGGCCCGATCCGAGTGTGCCCAGTCCGCGCAAGCGGCGTGGGGAGGCGGCGGATCCGGCGCGTGAGGTGGCACTCGATGTGCTGCGGGCGGTGCGGGAGCGCGACGCCTACGCGAACCTGGTGCTGCCGAAGCTGTTGCGGGAGCGCAAGATCAGTGGGCGCGACGCGGCCTTCGCGACCGAGCTCACCTATGGCGCGTGCCGGTCGCAGGGGCAGCTCGACGCGGTGATCGCGGCGTGCGCGGGCAGGCCGGTGGCCGAGATCGACGGGCCGATCCTCGACATCCTGCGGCTCGGCGTCTACCAGCTGCTGCGCACGCGCACGAGCGCGCACGCCGCCGTCGACACCTCCGTCGAGCTGGCGCGGGCCGAATTCGGCCAGGGGCGTGCGGGTTTCGTCAACGCCGTGCTGCGTCGGGCGGGGGAGAAGACCGTCGAGGAGTGGGTGGCCGAGCTGGCACCCGCCGATCCGGTCGGCGAACTCGCCTTCGAATACGCGCATCCGGCCTGGATCGCCCAGTCCTTCGCCGACGCGCTCGGCGCGCAGGCGGGTGAGCTGGGCGCGCTGCTGGCGGCCGACGACGAACGCCCGGTGGTGCACCTGGTCGCGCGACCCGGTGAGATCACGGCTGAGGAACTGGCGCTGGTCACCGGTGGTGACGAGGGCCGCTGGTCGCCGTACGCGGTCTACCTCGACGGCGGCGACCCCGGCCAGCTCGAACCCGTGCGCGAGGGCATCGCCGCCGTGCAGGACGAAGGCAGCCAGCTGGTGGCCCTCGCCCTCACCCGGGCGCCGCTGGAGGGTCCCGACGCGGGCCGCTGGCTCGACCTGTGCGCCGGTCCCGGCGGCAAGGCCGCGCTGCTCGGCGCGCTCGCCGCGATCGACCTGTTCACCGTCGACGCCGTCGAACCGGCCGAGCACCGCGCCGAACTCGTCCGCACGTCCACCCGCGGACTGCCCGTCACCGTGCACGTCGCCGACGGTCGCGACAGCGGCCTGACCCCCGGCTACGACCGCATCCTGGTCGACGCGCCCTGCACCGGTCTCGGCGCGCTGCGCCGCCGCCCGGAGGCCCGCTGGCGACGCACCCCGGCCGACGTCCCGGAACTGGTCACCTTGCAGCGCGAACTCCTCACCGCCGCCTGGGATCTGCTGCGCCCCGGCGGTGTCGTGGTGTACTCGACCTGCTCCCCGCACCTGGCCGAAACCGTCTCGGTCGTCGCCGACTTCGTCCGCCGCAGCGGCGCCGAACAGCTCGACACCCGCGACTACCTCCCCGGCGTCACCGACCTCGGCGACGGCCCATCGGCCCAGCTGTGGCCACACCGCCACGGCACCGACGCCATGTTCCTCGCGGCCCTGCGCAAGCCCACCGAATAGCACCCGGTGCTTCGATGGCGGGTCGCCGGGACCCGGCGCCAGGCCGTCACCTCCGACACCTGCGAGACCGACCAGCTCCCGGTGGTGGAGCGGGAGGCTACTCCGCGGCCGCCCATTGTCAGCAGGTAGAACAACGGCGTAATCGTGCAATCCGCCGCGCCGGAGTCAGAAAACTGACTGTGCGCTGCCGGATTGCACGATTACGCCGATCGTTCGGGTCAGGCGGATACCGGGTGTGGCACCGGGATGCTGGGGCATCGGTCGGGTCGGCATCGTCGAAATGCCGCGGTGCCTGGTGGGCTGGCGACATTCTGGCGGACCGGTCGGGTCGGCACAGTCGAACCCATCGGGCCGCGGCGTCGCCGTGCGACGTCGCCACGCGGAGGCGACATTCGTCCAAGCGCCGTAGCCGCGCGCGGGCGCAGAATCGGTGCATGGCGACGACGTGGGAAGAAGTGGTGGCGATGGCGAGCGCGCTGCCCGGTGTCGAGGAGAGCACCTGGTGGCGGTCCCCGGGACTGAAGGTCGGGGGAAAGGGGTTCGCGCGACTACGGGTCGAGGCCGAAGGTGGCCTTGCCCTGCTGTGTGAGCTGGTCGAGAAGGAAGCGCTGCTGGCGTCCGGGGACCCGGCGTTCTTTACGACCCCGCACTACGACGGGCATCCGTTCATCCTCGTCGACCTCGCCCTGGTCGATCCCGCGCAGCTCGGCGAGCTGATCGACAGCGCCTGGTGGCTGCGGGCACCGGCGCGCTTGCGGCGTGATCGTTCGCGCGCGTAGGGGACGTCGTTGTCCCGGCGCGTCAGTCGCGCTCGGACAATTCGCGCAGGCGGGCAAGGGTTTTCGCGAGGATCCGGGACACATGCATCTGGGAGATGCCCAGCTGCGTCGCGATCTGGGTCTGCGTCATCGACTCGAAGAAGCGCATGGTCAGGATGCGGCGCTCACGCTCGGGCAGCCCGGCGAGCAGCGGGCGCACCGCGATGTATTCCTCGACCCGGTCGAACTGGGACTCCTCCTCGCCGAGGGTGTCCAGCAGCGAGGCGTCGTTGTCGCGGCCGACCGAGGCCGCGTCGATCGAGGTGGGCTGATAGGCATTGCCCGCGATGACCGCCTGGGTGACCTCGTCCGGATCGACGTCGAGTTCGGCCGCGATCTCCTTGGCCGTCGGCGCGCGACCCAACCGCTGGGACAGCTGATCCACCGCCGACCCGATCCGCAGATGAGTCTCCTTGACCCGCCGCGGGACTCGCATCGCCCAGGTGTTGTCACGGAAATACCGGCGGACCTCACCCATGATCGTGGGCACCGCGAAGGACAGGAAGTTCGAGCCGCGGCTCAGATCGAACCGGTCCACCGCGTGCACCAGCCCGACCCGGGCGACCTGCGAGAGATCGTCGAACGGCTCACCGCGCCCGCTGAACTTCCTGGCGATGTGGTCGGCGAGCGGAATGCACCGGTTGATCAGCGCGTCGCGGGCCACCGCGTGCGCGGCGCTACCTGGCTCGGTGGCCGCGAGCCGCTCGAACAGTCCGCTGACATCGTCGTACCCCGACACCGGCTCGGCCGGTTCCTCGGTGGGTTCCTCGGCCGGGCGATCGGCGGGCAGCTTCGCCTCGACTCCGTTGGTCGCGGGCTCGGGGTTGTCCGATGTTTGCTGCTCGGGCTGATGATCTTCGGTGGTGTCTTCGCCGTGCACTACGCTTTCCCCCGGACCCGGCGGAATCGGACGGTCGTCGGGTAGCCGGCCACGGCCACGTCGAATCCCTGCTGCTCGGCGGTCACTTCGTCGCTGAGCGTGCGCAGCACGTGCCAGCCGAAGCTGCGCTGGTCGGGCATCCCCTCGCTGCCTGCCACCCCGTCCACGCGCACCTGCAGTTCGCTGTCGCCCACGACGAATTCGCAGGTCAGCTGCGATCCGGGGGCGGCGATCGCGATCAATGTCGAGCAGACCTCGTCCACGGCCAGGCGCACATCGGCGACCTCGTCGAGGGTGAAATCGCTGAGTAGGACCAGTGTTTCGGCCAGCCCGCGCAGGATCGGCAGCTGGGTCAGCGATGCTGCTACGCGAATCTCCACCGGGGCGCTGGAAAGCCCGTGTTCCGCCGAAATATTGGTCACCCTATGCAGGCTACCCACATCGCGGGAGGGCAATCACCATTTGGTCGCTACACTTGCCCGCTGTGTCCACACCGACGTTCTCCCGCCCGGCGCAGCCGATGATCGCCCCGTCCATCCTGTCCGCGGACTTCGCGAACCTGGCCGCTGAGGCCGCCGCTGTCGAGGGGTGCGACTGGCTCCATGTCGATGTCATGGACGGCCATTTCGTGCCGAACCTCACACTCGGTCTGCCGGTGGTGCAGAGCCTGCTCAAAGCCACCGACATCCCGTTCGACTGCCACCTGATGATCGAGGATCCGGGCCGTTGGGCGCCGGGCTACGCCGAGGCGGGCGCCTACAACGTCACCTTCCACGCCGAGGCGACCGACGATCCGATCGCGGTGGCCCGCGACATCAGGGCCGCGGGCGCGCGCGCCGGGCTCTCGGTGAAGCCGAACACCCCGATCGAGCCGTACCTCGAGATCCTGCGCGAATTCGACACCCTGCTGGTGATGAGTGTCGAGCCCGGTTTCGGTGGGCAGTCGTTCATCGCGAGCGTGCTGGACAAGGCGCGGATCGTGCGCAATCTCGTCGACGCGGGCGAGCTGCGGCTGGTCGTGGAGATCGACGGCGGCATCAACACCGACACCATCGAGCAGGCCGCCGCCGCGGGCATCGACTGCTTCGTGGCCGGTTCGGCGGTCTACAACACCGCCGACCCCGCCGCCGCCGTGCAGAACCTGCGCAGCATGGCGACGGCCGTCTGGCAGCAGTAAGGCGCGAATTCGCTTACAGGGTGCGGATTTTGTGGGTGCCCAGCGCCCGCGCCGCGTCGATCACCGCGTGCAGCGGCGGGCGCCGGTCGTCGGCGTCGGGTGCCTGCACCCAGGTGCGGTAGCCGGTGCGCTCGTCGGCGGGGGAGGGCAGCACGATCTGGCTGCCGCTGCACGCGACCGTCGCGTAGAGGCGGAACAGCTCGGCCGATTCGGTGGCCTCGAGGCTGTCCGGGCGGCACGGTCCGGTGAGGAAGGTCCAGCGGCGAGCGCGCGGATGCGCGACGACCGGGCCGGCGAGGTCGGTGGCGCGCAGCCGGGCCTGCACTCGCTCGCCCAGATCGCCCGGCATGGTGACCGCGCCGTAGTGCGCGCCGATGTGCAGAAGAATGCGCCGGGAATCGGGATCGATGGTCGCGGGCAGGTGTAGCTCCCGTCGATATCGGACGCACCGAATTTCCAGGGTGGAATCGACCGATGCGCTCACGCTGCACCCCCACGAGTTGCGATCCTGATGTGACCCACAGTGCTTTCTGACTTTCTGAAGTAGTGGACTATCGCTGGGTCGAACATGCCGCCGACCAGCCGCTCAGCGCAAATTGAACAGCCGGAATCGATGACGTAACAATCTTGCGTCAATGGCTCGGCGGGCGCAAGCATTCGAATCACCGTGTTTCGAGCTGTATATCAGCGGGTAATTCCAGGGTAGAGCCGGCCGGTGAATAGCCGGGCTGGTTCGGCAAAAATTCGACAGAACAATAACCGCCGTATTGATTAACGGCGGTGTTTCTTTATGTCGATTTCTCTTCGCTGCCGATTCGATGTGCCGGTGTCCGGTTCCAGCGACCGGAACGGGCCGGGGGTCGGGTTCGGCCCGGTCCGCTGACCGTCCTCACCCGCCCCGCCACTAGGCTGTGCGGCGAGCGGGTACCGCCGGGAATAGCGCTCGCCCGGCTGCTGTTGGGCCCGATGGGTACGAACGACGCGACACAGGGAGTCAGGCATGTTCACAGGGATCGTCGAAGAGCTGGGCGAGATCGTGGCCACCGAGCAGCTGGCCGACGCCGCCCGCTTGACGATTCGCGGCAAGCTGGTGACATCCGATGCCGGACACGGTGATTCGATCGCCGTCAACGGCGTCTGCCTCACCGTCGTCGACGTGATCGACGGTGACAGCTTCACTGTCGACGTCATGGCCGAGACGCTGAACCGGTCGAGCATCGGCGCCCTCGTCGCCGGCTCCCGGGTCAACCTCGAGCGCGCCGCCGCCCTCAACAGCCGCCTCGGCGGCCATCTGGTGCAGGGTCACGTCGACGGCACCGGCACCGTCCTGTCGCGGACCCCGTCGGAGAACTGGGAGGTCGTGCGGATCTCGCTGCCCGACGGCATCGCCCGCTACGTGGTGGAGAAGGGCTCGATCACCGTCGACGGTGTCTCGCTCACCGTCTCGGACCTCGGCCTGGCCGCCGAACCGGCCGCCGACGGCAACCGCGACTGGTTCGAGGTCTCGCTCATCCCGACCACCTTGGCACTGACCGTCCTCGGCACCGCCCCCGTCGGCACCACGGTGAACCTCGAGGTCGACGTGATCGCGAAGTACGTCGAACGCCTCGCCCAGCGCGGCTGACCACTCAACGGCACGCGGTCGTCGGAAACACCGACCTGGAGCCGTAATGTAGAAGTCGATACCATCCCTAGGGAGTTTCTCGGCCGCCTCGATCTGGACTGACCAGAGGGTGCGACGAAGGAGTACCCGCCGGGAGGGAAGATCGAGGCCCCAGGGCCGAGAAACACGCGGCGCCAGCCGCCAAGAATACGGAGCAGGTTGACGTGACCAGGTTGGACAGCATCGAGCGCGCGGTCGCCGATATCGCGGCCGGCAAGGCTGTCGTCGTCGTCGACGACGAGGACCGCGAGAACGAAGGCGACCTCATCTTCGCGGCCGAGAAGGCGACTCCGGAGCTGGTCGCGTTCATGATCCGCTACACCTCGGGCTACATCTGCGTCCCGCTGACCGGTGACGACTGCGATCGTCTCGGGCTGCCGCCCGCGTACGCGATGAACCAGGACAAGCACGGCACCGCCTACACCGTCTCGGTCGACGCCCGCGAGGGCATCACCACCGGTATCTCCGGCGCCGACCGCGCGGTCACCATGCGCCTGCTGGCCAGCGCCGAGGCCAAGGCCGACGAGTTCACCCGTCCCGGTCACGTGGTGCCGCTGCGCGCCAAGGACGGCGGCGTGCTGCGCAGGCCGGGGCACACCGAGGCCGCCGTCGATCTGGCCAGGATGGCAGGGTTGCGGCCGGCCGGGGTGATCTGCGAGATCGTCAGCCAGAAGGACGACGGGCACATGGCCCGCACCGACGAGCTGCGCGTCTTCGCCGACGAGCACGATCTGGCGATGATCTCGATCGCCGACATGATCGCCTGGCGCCGCAAGCACGAGAAGCACGTCACCCGGGTGGCCGAGGCCCGTATCCCCACCGCGCACGGTGACTTCAAGGCCGTCGGCTACCAGAGCGTCTTCGAGGACGCCGAGCATGTCGCGCTGGTCCGTGGCGATATCGCCGACGGCGAGGACGTGCTGGTGCGGGTGCACTCGGAATGCCTCACCGGCGACGTCTTCGGTTCGCTGCGCTGCGACTGCGGTCCGCAGCTGGACGCCGCACTGGAGATGGTGGACCGCGAGGGCCGTGGCGTGGTGCTGTACATGCGTGGGCACGAGGGCCGCGGCATCGGCCTGATGCACAAGCTGCAGGCCTACCAGCTGCAGGATTCCGGCCGCGACACCGTCGACGCCAATCTCGATCTCGGCCTGCCCGCCGACGCCCGCGACTACGGCACCGGCGCGCAGATCCTGGTCGACCTGGGTATCCGGTCCATGCGTCTGCTCACCAACAACCCGGCCAAGCGGGTCGGGCTCGACGGGTACGGGCTGCGGATCACCGAGCGGGTGCCGATGCCGTTGCGCGCCAACGCCGAGAACCTGCACTACCTGCG
Source organism: Nocardia sp. NPDC059177 (assembly GCF_042755165.1). Lineage (NCBI taxonomy): Bacteria > Bacillati > Actinomycetota > Actinomycetes > Mycobacteriales > Nocardiaceae > Nocardia > Nocardia sp. NPDC059177. The sequence continues at coordinate 184,979 of NZ_JBHZBX010000011.1, forward strand.
CACCAAGCGGGACCGGATGGGCCACGACCTGGTCGGCCTCGACGATCTCGATCTCGGCGAAACCGCGCAGTGATCCGTTCCGACTCCACCGAAAGGCAGCAACGATGAGCGGCACCGGTGTCCCGTCCTTCGCGCTGGCGCAGGCCACAGACCTCAAACTCGGCATCGTCGCCTCGCGCTGGCACACCGAGATCTGCGACACCCTGGTCGCCAATGCCGAGCGGGTCGCCAAGGAGGCCGGCGTCGAGCAGGTGACCGTGGTCCGCTGCGCCGGGGCGATGGAACTGCCGGTGGTCGCGCAAGAACTGGCCCGCACACACGACGCCGTCGTCGCGCTCGGTGTCGTGATCCGTGGCGGCACACCGCATTTCGAGTACGTCTGTGACGCGGTGACCGCCGGGCTGACCCGGGTCTCGCTCGATGCGGCCACCCCGGTCACCAACGGCGTGCTCACCACGAACGACGAGCAGCAGGCGCGCGACCGCGCCGGGCTGCCGGGGTCCGCGGAGGACAAGGGCGAGCAGGCGTGCGCCGCCGCCCTCGACGCCGCGCTCACCTTGCGCGCGCTGCGATCGGCGTGACCGTGCCGGTGGTGCGGACCTGGCGCCGGGGCGCGCCCGAACCGGCGGCGGACTGGGACTTCGAAGTACGCCCGCGCCGGGCGATCCGTACCGCGGTGATCGCCGCGATCGTCATCCTCGTGGCGTTCACCGCGGGTGGGCTGCTGTTGCGTACCGGGTCAACCGGAGTGAACTTCCGGTTCGCCGACCAGGTCGCGATGATCCTGATCGGCGTGCTCGGCGCGGGCGCGGTACTGCTGCTGACCCGGCCGCGCGTCCGGGTGGGCAAGCGGGGCGTGTCGGTGCGCAATATCCTCGGCGACCACGAGTATCCGTGGGCCTACATCCGCGGCGCGTCCTTCCCGGATCGCAAATCCTGGGCCCGCCTGGAGCTGGCCGACGACGATTACGTGCCCATGCTGGCGATCCGTTCCAACGACAAGGTCCACGCCGCCGACGCCATCGAGCGCCTACGCGAGCTGGGCGCCCGCTACACCGGTCAGGAGTGACCCGCTAGCGGATGTCGCCGAGGACGGCGCCTTCCCGGCGCGGATCGGCGCCGCCGACCCAGCCGTCGGTGCCGTCGCGTTGCAGCGCGCTGAGCCCGCTGGACTGGGGTGCCACCGACACCTGATGCCCCATCGCCCGCAACTGCTGGACGAGGGCGTCGTGGTCGCCGTTGTCGGTGGCGTCGACGGCCGGATGCTCCCCGCCGACACCGGTGACTGGAGTATTACCCGCGCCGAAGGACACGGCCGAGACCGCCTGCTGCGGATCCAGCCCCCAGTCCAGAATATTGACCAGGGTCTTCACCACGAACTGGATGATCACCGCCCCACCCGGTGAGCCCGTCACCAGCGCGAGCTCGCCGCGGTTGCCCTGGTCGTCGCGATCGAACACCAGGGTGGGCGCCATCGAACTGCGCGGGCGCTTGCCGGGCTGCAGCCGGTTGGCGACCGGGATGCCCTCGGCGTCGACCGGGTCGGCCGCGAAATCGGTGAGCTGATTGTTGAGCAGGAACCCGTCGACGAAATGGAACGACCCGAAGGCCGATTCGACGGTGGTGGTCATCGCGGCGGCATTGCCGTACTTGTCGACGACGGAGATGTGGCTGGTGCCGTGCTCGGGCGGCTGCGGACCGTTGCCCAGCGGAACCGGGCCGAGGTCGCCCGGCTGCGCGGTGCCCATGCTGCGCTGCGGGTCGATCAGGGTCGAGCGTTCCTTCAGGTACTGCGGGTGCACCAGCGACAGCGCCGAATTGCCCGGCAGCGGAACGAAATCGGGGTCGGCGACGTATTTGTTGCGATCGGCGTAGGCCAGCCGCTCGGCCTCGGAGATCAGGTGCACGGCGCGCGCGTCGGGTGTGCCGCCGTCGGCGTCGAGATCGGTGGGACGCAGGGCGCCCAGATCGAAATTGGCCAGGATGCCCATGGTGGCGGCGACGGTGCTGCCGCCCGAGGACGGCGCCGGCATCCCGCACAGCTCGTACTGGCGGTAACCGGTGCACAGCGCGGTGCGCTTCTCGACCTCGTAGTTCGCCAGATCGGTGGTGGTCAGCAGGCTGGGTGTGCGCCCGCCCGCGGTGCTGCCCGCCGCCTCGACGATGTCGCGGGCGATCGCGCCGGTGTAGAGGGCTTCGGCGCCGTCGGTGGCCACCGCGCCCAGCGTCTTGGCGAGTGCCGGATTGGTGAGCAGTGTGCCTGCTTGCTTGGGGGCGCCGTCGGCTTCGAGGAAGTAGTTGCGCGAGCCCTCGTCGGCGGCGAGGTCTTTCGCCGACTCGGCGATCTGGCCCGCCAGCCGGGGACTGATCTCGAAACCGCTGTCGGCCAGACTGATCGCCGGGTCGAACAGTTCCTTCCAGGCCGTCATCCCGTGCTCGCGATGGGCCAGTTCGAGCAAGCGCAGCACGCCGGGCACGCCGATCGACCGTCCGCTCGCGCGGGTGTTCGGCGCCGGTTCGGCGTGGTCGGTGTCGCTGATCCAGCGCAGATAGTTCTCGGTCGCCGCGGCGGGCGCGGTCTCACGGCCGTCGTAGGCCTCGACCGTGCGCGACTTCGCGTCGTAGTGCAGCAGGAACGCGCCGCCGCCGATACCGGAGGCCTGCGGTTCGACCAGGCCGAGCATCGCCTGCGCGGTGACCAGCGCGTCGGCCGCCGTGCCGCCCGCGCGCAGCACCCGGCAGGCCGCCTCGGTCGCCAGCGGGTTGGCCGTGGACACCGCGTAGGTGCTGGTGCGTACCGCGCTCATGCCCGTGCGGTAGCCCGAGGCGATCTCCGGGTTCAGGCTGAGATTCTGCGAGGTCGCCGCCGCGGAGGTGGCGGGCGCGGCGGTGACCGGCGTGCCGTTCGCGGTGCTGGTGCATTCGGCCGCCGCCGTGTCGTCGGTGGAGCAGCCGGTCAGCAGGCCCAGGGTCAGGACTCCGGCCGCCGCGGCCCCGATCCACGTCTGTCGCCTTGGCGTCATGCGAGCCAGCCTAACTCCGGATGGCCGGTGCCGACCGGCTTTCCGGCCCGGACGGGCCCCGTGCCCGGCGTGGTCCTCGCTACCCTGGCGGCATGGCTATCGATGCGGTGCTGTTCGATTTCTCCGGCACGGTCTTCCGGTTGGAGGACGACCGGACCTGGGCCGACGAGCTCGTCGGCGACGACGGCACCCCCTTCGACGTGGCCGCGAAAGCCGAGGTGCTGCGCCGGATGACGGCCCCGGTCGAGCAGTTCATGACCTTCGACGCGGTCGGTCAGCACGCCTGGGACAACCGCGATCTCGACCCGGCGCTGCACCGCCACGCCTACCTCGAAGTACTGCGCGGGTCCGGCGTGCCCGAGGCCCAGGCCGCCCGCCTGTACGAGCGGCTGATCGACCCGCTGGCCTGGACGCCGTACCCCGACACCGGTACCTTCCTGAAATCGCTGTCCGCCCAGGACATTCCGATCGGCATCGTCAGCAATATCGCCTTCGACATCCGGCCCGCCTTCGCCCAGCACGGCTGGGACGACCTGATCGGCGCGCTGACGCTGTCCTACGAGCTCGGCGCCATCAAACCGGACCCGCGGATCTTCCACGACGCCATCGATCGCCTCGGCGTCGACCCCACCCGGGTGCTGATGATCGGGGACAGCGCCGAGGCCGACGGCGGCGCGACCGCGCTCGGCGCGCGTTTCGCCCTAGTCGATCCGCTGCCGACCGCCGAACGGCCCAGCGCCCTCGTCGACGCGCTGGCCGGGCACGGCATCGACACCACCGGCTGAGTCCCGCTCAGCGCTCCCGGGTGAACCAGGCCTTGGCCGAGGGCCGCAGCAGCAGCGCGGCGATCGCACCGTTGGCGACGATGCCGACCGCGCCCGGCGGCAGCCCGGTGAGAATGCCGGTGCACGACACCAGCCCGCCCACGGCCGCGACGCCGACCGCCGCCAGCCGGATCCGCTCGCCACCACGCCCGAACAGCAGGATCAGCGGGACCAGGGCGAAGGTCGGCAGGTAGCCGGCGAGCAGGGTGCCCAGCGAGTCGCCGGTGCCCAGCGCGAGGGTGATCGCGATCAGGACCAGGCCGACGGCGGCGGAGACCGCGGCGATGAGCCGCGCGCCGCGCACCGTGCCGGGCGGCAGCCAGGACGGCGGTGCGTCGTCGTCGAGGTCGTCGGCGAAGTGCGGAAGTGCCGGGGTGGTCATCGGACGTCCTTTCCGGTGGGAGTCCGGAGCGCGGCCCCGGATCGGAATCCGGACATTGACGGTACACAGGGGCCGAGCAGGCGGTTCGTTCGGCTCGTCGAGTTCTGTCGGGGCGGGTCGATAGTCTTGACCTGTGGCAGATCCCGCGACGTACCGGCCGGCGCCGGGCACGATTCCCGTCGAACCCGGTGTGTACAAGTTCCGCGACACACACGGGCGGGTCGTCTACGTCGGCAAGGCCAAGAGCCTGCGCAGCCGGTTGAACTCCTATTTCGCCGATGTGTACTCGCTGCATCCGCGGACCAGGCAGATGGTGACCACCGCGGCGAGCGTCGAGTGGACGGTGGTGTCCACCGAGGTCGAGGCGCTGCAACTGGAATACAACTGGATCAAGGAATTCGATCCGCGGTTCAATGTCCGCTACCGCGACGACAAGACCTACCCGGTGCTGGCGGTGACCCTGAACGAGGAGTACCCGCGCCTGTTCGTCTACCGCGGTGCCCGCAAGAAGGGCGTGCGCTACTTCGGCCCCTACGCCCACGCCTGGGCGATCCGCGAGACACTCGACCTGCTGCTGCGCGTGTTCCCGGCGCGCACCTGCTCCAACGGAGTCTTCAAGCGGCACAGCCAGATCGGGCGCCCCTGCCTGCTCGGTTACATCGACAAGTGCTCGGCGCCGTGCGTCGGCCGGGTCACCGCCGACGAGCACCGCCAGATCGTCGACGACTTCTGCGACTTCCTCTCCGGCCGGACCGACAAGATGGTGCGCGCGCTGGAACGGCGCATGCACGAGGCCGCCGACGACCTCGACTTCGAGACCGCGGCCCGCCTGCGCGACGACGTGCAGGCCCTGCGCCGCGCGCTGGAGAAGCAGGCCGTTGTGCTCGGTACCGGCACCGACGCCGACGTGATCGCCTTCGCCACCGACGAGCTCGAGGCGGCCGTGCAGATCTTCCATGTGCGCGACGGCCGGGTGCGTGGCCAGCGCGGCTGGGTGGTCGACAAATCCGGCGACGCGCTCGACGTCGCCGAATCCGGCACCGAACTGGCCGCGCTGGTCGAACAGTTCCTCACCCAGTTCTACGGCGAGCAGGCCGCGCTGGCCGAACAGAACGCCGACGGTGACGTGGTGGTCGTCCCGCGCGAGGTGCTGGTCCCCGAACTGCCCGCCGACGCCACCGAGATCCAGGACTGGCTGAGCAGACTGCGTGGCTCGGCGGTCTCGCTGCGGGTACCGCAGCGCGGTGACAAGAAGGCGCTCGCCGAGACGGTGCAGCGTAACGCGGGCGAGGCGCTGGCCCAGCACAAACTCAAGCGCGCGGGCGACCTCACCTCCAGATCGCAAGCGCTGCAGGACATCCAGGACGCGCTCGAACTCGACAGCGCGCCGCTGCGGATCGAGTGCGTCGACATCAGCCACGTACAGGGCACCGACGTCGTCGCCTCGCTGGTGGTCTTCGAGGACGGCCTGGCCCGCAAGGCCGACTACCGGCACTACGCCATCAAAGAAGCCGCAGGCGACGGCCGCTCCGACGACGTCGGCAGCATCGCCGAGGTGACCCGCCGCCGCTTCGCCCGCCTCGCTCGCGACCGCCAGCAGCCCGTCGACGTCGAACCCGACGAGGCCGACGAGCCCACCTCGCGCCCTGGAATCGACCCGACCACCGGCCGCCCGCGCCGCTTCGCCTACCCGCCGAACCTCTACGTCGTCGACGGCGGCGCACCGCAGGTGGCCGCGGCCGCCGAGGTGCTCGACGAACTCGGCATCACCGATGTCGCCGTCATCGGCCTGGCCAAACGGCTGGAGGAGGTGTGGGTGCCCGGCGAGCCCGACCCGGTGATCATGCCGCGTACAAGCGAGGCGCTCTACCTGCTGCAACGCGTGCGCGACGAAGCCCACCGTTTCGCCATCACCTTCCACCGCAGCAAACGCTCGCGCCGGATGACGGCATCGGCGCTGGACGCGGTACGCGGCCTCGGTGAGGCGAGGCGCACCGCGCTGGTCACCCATTTCGGCTCGGTCGCCCGGATAAAGGACGCGACTGTCGACGAGATCACATCGGTGCCCGGTATCGGCGTCTCGACGGCGAAGGCGGTGCTCGAAGCGCTCAACAACCCGTAACCGAGGACGGGCGCGATCACAGGACGCAACATTGCGAGTGCCGTACGTTGTGTGTCTGCGCCCGATACCCGAACCGGTGCGGGATGATCGAAAGGCACCCAGAAACGGATCCGGTAGGACATGACACGCGTCGAATCGAACAACAATGTGGGGGCACCCGGACAGTCCGGAGCTGTCACCGATACACAGCAACCAGTAGAAGTGGTCATCGTGACCGGCTTGTCCGGCGCGGGCCGCGGCACTGCCGCGCGCGTGCTGGAAGATCTCGGCTGGTACGTGACCGACAACCTGCCGCCCGAGCTGATCGGGCGGATGATCGAACTCGGCGCCGCGGCCGACCCGCCGGTCCGGCGGCTCGCGCTGGTCATGGACGTGCGAAGCCGCTTCTTCACCGGCGACCTGTCCGGGGTGACCGAACAGCTGCGCACCGCGGGCATCCGCACGCGCGTGCTGTTCCTCGAGGCCTCCGACGACGTGCTGATCAGGCGCTTCGGTTTCGCCAGGCGCAGGCATCCGCTACAGAGCGACAGCCCCGACGGCACGCTCTCGGCCGGTATCACCGCCGAGCGGGTCAGGCTGTCCTCGGTGAAGGCCGCGGCCGACCTCGTCATCGATACCACCGAGCTGTCGATCCACCAGCTGCACCGCAAGCTGGAGGAGGCATACGGTGCTGGCGCGCCAGCGGCACTGCAACTGACCGTGCAATCGTTCGGCTTCAAGTACGGTGTTCCCCTCGACGCCGACATGATCCTCGACGTGCGATTCCTGCCCAATCCGCATTGGATTCCCGAACTGCGGGAACACACCGGACAGGAATTGGTGGTCAGCGACTACGTGTTGTCGGGGCCGGGCGCGCAGGACTACCTGCAGACCGGCAAGCACCTGGTCGACCTGACCACGACGGGATACCGCCAAGAGGGGAAGCGATACATGACGGTGGCAGTGGGGTGCACCGGCGGTAAGCACCGCAGCGTGGCGATCGCCGAGGCGCTCGGTGAGCGCATCGGCGCCGACTCCGGGCACACGGCGGTCGACGTCGTCCGTGTGGTGCACCGGGATCTGGGGCGCGAATGAGCGGATCCGACACCGACCCAGCCGTCGTCGCGCTGGGCGGCGGACACGGGCTGTACGCGACATTGACCGCGGTACGCAGGCTGACCAGGCAGATCACCGCCGTGGTCACCGTCGCCGACGACGGCGGCTCCTCGGGCAGATTGCGCGGCGAACTGGGCATGCTCCCGCCCGGCGACCTGCGGATGGCGCTGGCCGCGCTGTCCGAGGACGCCGAGGGCGTGTGGACCACGACGGTGCAGCACCGCTTCGGCGGTTCGGGCGCGCTGGCCGGGCACTCGGTGGGCAATCTGATCCTGGCCGGGCTCACCGATGTCCTCGGCGACCCAGTCGCCGCGCTGGACACGGTGGGCGAGCTGCTGCGGATCACCGGCCGGGTACTGCCGATGTCGCCGATACCGCTCGACATCGAGGCCGAAGTGTCTGGCCTGGAATCGGATCCGCGGATCGGCCGGTGTGTGCGCGGTCAGGTTGCGGTGGCGACCACGCCGGGTAAGGTCCGGCGGGTGCGGCTGATTCCGTCCGACCCGCCGGCCAGCCCGGAGGCGACCGCGGCCATCGAGCGCGCGGATGTCGTTGTGCTCGGGCCTGGTTCGTGGTTCACCAGCGTCATTCCGCACGTGCTGGTACCCGAGTTGCACGAAACCCTGGTGCGCACCGCGGCGCGCAAGGTGCTCGTGTTGAATCTGGCCGCGGAACCCGGGGAGACCGCCGGCTTTTCCGCGGAGCGTCATCTGCATGTATTGTCCCAGCACGCACCGGATTTCGCGGTCGATGACGTGCTTGTCGACTCGGCGTCGGTGCCCGAGGGGCGGCAACGGGAACATGTGGCAAGAGCCGCCGAACAGTTGCGTGCACGGGTAACGTTCTGCGATGTTGCCGAGCCGGGGACGGATCGGCATCATCCCGGAAAACTTGCCGCCGCACTGGATCAGGTGATCCGGTCGCCGCGGCCGCAACTGGCAGGGCTTCGAGTCGAGGGACGGCACACGGGATCGGATGTGCGTTCCGGGTCGGTGGGAAAGGAGCGCGTCTCGTGGCGATGACAGCCGAGGTGAAGGACGAGCTGAGCAGGCTCGTGGTGTCGCAGGTCAGCTCGCGCAAGGCGGAGCTGTCGGCGTTGCTGCGGTTCGCGGGTGGCTTGCACATCGTCGGGGGCAGGGTGATCGTGGAAGCCGAGGTGGACATGGGTTCCATCGCCCGGCGACTGCGCCGGGAGATCTTCGAGCTCTACGGATACGGCTCCGATGTGCATGTGCTCGGTGCGGGTGGGTTGCGTAAGACCTCCCGCTATGTGGTGCGGGTGTCGAAGGAAGGCGAGGCGCTGGCGCGCCAGACCGGACTGCTCGACGTGCGTGGCAGGCCGGTGCGCGGGCTGCCCGCGCAGGTGGTCGGCGGCAGCATCGGCGATGCCGAAGCGGCCTGGCGTGGCGCGTTTCTCGCGCACGGTTCGCTCACCGAGCCGGGGCGGTCCTCGGCGCTCGAGGTGAGCTGCCCCGGCCCGGAGGCGGCGCTGGCGCTGGTCGGCGCGGCCCGGCGGCTCGGGATCACCGCGAAGGCTCGCGAGGTGCGTGGCACCGACCGGGTCGTGGTGCGTGACGGTGAGGCGATCGGCGCGCTGCTGACCAGGATGGGTGCCCAGGACACTCGCCTGACCTGGGAGGAACGGCGGATGCGCCGCGAGGTGCGGGCCACGGCCAACCGTCTGGCCAACTTCGACGACGCCAACCTGCGCCGGTCCGCGCGCGCGGCCGTCGCGGCGGCCGCCCGGGTGGAACGCGCGCTGGAGATCCTCGCCGACGATGTGCCGGATCATCTCGCCGCGGCGGGCAAGCTGCGCGTGCAGCACCGGCAGGCCTCGCTCGAGGAACTCGGCCAGCTGGCCGACCCGCCGATGACCAAAGACGCGGTGGCCGGACGGATCCGGCGGTTGCTGTCGATGGCCGATCGCCGGGCCAAGGACCTCGGTATCCCCGATACCGAGTCGGCCGTGACGGCGGAGCTGCTCGACGACGCATAAACGCCGGGCATTCGCCACCCGCTGTGGCGAATCCGACGTTCCGGGCAGAGCGGTCATGCATGACCGCTCTGCCCTTTATTCTGGGTCCCCGCAGGTCGGGGACCTGAACCTCACAATTCGCAGGTGGCTGTCGTGATCTCGCCAGGTGGCTACTAGTGTGGTGACGGTCGGAATGAATCCGCTTGAAAGCTGAGGAGCGATAACGTGACTGTCCGGGTAGGTATCAACGGCTTCGGTCGTATCGGACGTAACTTCTTCCGTGCGGTGGAGGCGCTGAAGGCTGTCGGCAAGACCGATATCGAGATCGTCGCGGTCAACGACCTCACCGACATCAACACCCTCGCCACGCTGCTGAAGTACGACTCCATCCTGGGTCGGCTGCCGCAGGACGTCTCCGTCGACGGCGACACCATCGTGGTCGGCGAGCAGCGCATCAAGGCGCTCGCGATCAAGGAGGGCCCCTCGGCCCTGCCGTGGGCGGACCTGAACGTCGACGTGGTCGTCGAGTCGACCGGCATCTTCACCGCCGCCGAGAAGGCCAAGGGTCACCTGTCCGCCGGCGCCAAGAAGGTCATCATCTCCGCGCCCGCCACCGGCGACGACATCACCATCGTGATGGGCGTCAACGACGACAAGTACGACGGCAGCCAGAACATCATCTCCAACGCCTCGTGCACCACCAACTGCCTCGGCCCGATCGCGAAGGTCCTGCAGGACTCGTTCGGCATCGAGCAGGGTCTGATGACCACCATCCACGCCTACACCCAGGACCAGAACCTGCAGGACGCGCCGCACAAGGACCTGCGTCGCGCCCGCGCCGCTGCCCTGAACATCGTGCCGACCGGCACCGGTGCCGCCAAGGCCATCGGCCTGGTGCTGCCCGAGCTGCAGGGCAAGCTCGACGGCTACGCGCTGCGTGTTCCGGTCCCGACCGGCTCGGTCACCGACCTGACCGCGACCCTGACCAAGGCCGCCACCATCGACGAGATCAACGCCGCGATGAAGGCCGCCGCCGAGGGGCCGATGAAGGGCATCCTCAAGTACAACGAGGACCCGATCGTGTCGAGCGACATCGTCACCGACCCGCACTCCTCGATCTACGACGCGCCGCTGACCAAGGTCATCGGCAACGAGGTCAAGGTCGTGTCCTGGTACGACAACGAGTGGGGCTACTCCAACCGCCTGGCCAACCTGGTCGATCTCGTCGGCAAGTCGCTCTGAACCCGATGACAGTCCAGACACTGCAGGATCTGCTGGCCGAGGGTGTGGAAGGCCGGGGCGTGCTCGTGCGCTCCGACCTGAACGTGCCCCTCGACGACCAGGGCCAGATCACCGACCCGGGCCGCATCATCGCCTCGGTCCCCACCATCCAGGCCCTGGTCGAGGCCGGCGCCAAGGTGGTCGTGATGGCCCACCTGGGCCGCCCCAAGGGCGAGCCCGACGCCAAGTTCTCGCTGGCCCCCGTGGCCACGAAACTGGCCGAGCTGCTGGGCCGCAACGTCCAGCTGGCCGGTGACGTGGTGGGCTACGACGCGCTCTCGCGCTCGGAAGGCCTCACCGACGGCGACGTGCTGCTGCTCGAGAACGTGCGCTTCGACCCGCGCGAGACCAGCAAGGACGACGCGCAGCGCGCCAAGCTGGCCACTGCCTTCGTCGAACTGGTCGGCGACGACGGCGCGTTCGTCTCCGACGGTTTCGGTGTGGTGCACCGCAAGCAGGCCTCGGTCTACGACGTCGCCCAGCAGCTCCCGCACTACGCGGGCACGCTGGTCGCCGCCGAGGTGGACGTGCTGCGCAAGCTCACCGAGGACCCGGCCCGCCCCTACGCGGTGGTGCTCGGCGGCTCCAAGGTCTCCGACAAGCTCGCCGTGATCGAGGCGCTGGCCCCCAAGGTCGACACCCTGGTCATCGGTGGCGGCATGTGCTTCACCTTCCTTGCCGCACAGGGCGTTTCGGTGGGCACCTCGCTGCTGCAGGAAGAGATGATCGACACCTGCAAGAGCCTGCTCGAGCGCTTCGGCGATGTGCTGCACCTGCCGGTCGACATCGTGGCGGCCGACAAGTTCGCCGCCGACGCCGAGAGCAAGACCGTCGCGGCGACCGAGATCCCCGACGGCTGGATGGGCCTGGACATCGGCCCCGAGTCGGTGGCCCGGTTCGCCGCGCTGCTGACCGAGGCCAAGACCGTGTTCTGGAACGGCCCGATGGGCGTGTTCGAGTTCGAGAAGTTCGCCGCGGGCACCCGTGGCGTGGCCGAGGCCATCGTGACCGCGACCGGCAAGGGCGCGTTCACGGTCGTCGGCGGTGGTGACTCGGCCGCGGCCGTGCGCACCCTCGGACTGCCCGACGACGGTTTCTCGCACATCTCCACCGGTGGTGGCGCGTCCCTGGAATACCTGGAAGGCAAAGAGCTGCCCGGTATTTCGGTGCTGGAGGGCTGAACGATGGCACGTAAACCGCTGATCGCGGGCAACTGGAAGATGAACCTCAACCACCTCGAGGCCATCGCGTTGGTGCAGAAGGTGGCCTTCGCGCTGCCGGAGAAGTACTTCGCGAAGGTCGACGTGGCGGTCATCCCGCCGTTCACCGATCTCCGCAGCGTCCAGTCGCTGGTCGAGGGGGACAAGCTCCTGCTCACCTATGGCGCGCAGGATGTCTCGACCCACGATTCCGGCGCCTACACCGGTGAGGTCAGCGCACCGATGCTGGCCAAACTCGGCTGCACCTACGTGGTGGTCGGGCATTCCGAGCGCAGGCAGTACCACAGCGAGGACGACGCGACCGTGCTGGCCAAGGCCAAGCAGGCGCTGAAGTACGAGATCACCCCGATCGTCTGCATCGGCGAGGGTCTCGGTGTCCGCGAGGCAGGCACACATGTCGAGTACAACCTCGAGCAGCTGCGTGGTTCGCTGAAGGGCCTGTCGGCCGAGGAGATCTCGAAGGTCGTCATCGCCTACGAGCCGGTCTGGGCCATCGGCACCGGCAAGGTCGCCTCGGCGGCCGACGCGCAGGAAGTGTGCGGCGCGATCCGTGGCGAGCTGGAGAAGCTGGCCTCGCCGGAGGTCGCCGCGGGTGTGCGGGTGCTCTACGGCGGTTCGGTCAACGCCAAGAACGTCGGCGAGCTGGTCGGCCAGACCGATATCGACGGCGCGCTGGTCGGTGGCGCTTCGCTCAAGGGTGACGAGTTCGCCACCCTGTCGGCGATCGCCGCAGGCGGTCCGCTGCCCTGATCGGGTAACGACTACGAAGGGCCGGAAACCGACGAATCGGTTTCCGGCCCTTCGCCTTTCGTCGCTACTGTGCGCGCAGCACCAGGCCGTACCCGTTGTCGTTGCGCAGGGTGAGTTCGTCGGCGTCGACGGTGGCGGTGGTGCGGCCGTCGAGTGCCTGCAACACGTTCTGCTCGACCTCCATCACCTCGGGTGCGCACATCATCCGGGTGGTGGCGACGGCGAAGTTCACCGCGTCGCCGGGGCCGACCCCCGCGGTGCCGGTGATGCGGTTGCACCCGGCTGTGCCGGAGACGGTGCCGCCCGCGCCGATGGTGAGGTTCGGGCTCACCTCGTCGAGCACGGTGGACCGGATCTGGCCCTGCGGGGTGAGCATGGTGGTGACGATCCAGGTGGTGCCGGTCAGCGGCTTGTCCGGGCTCACCACCTTCTTGTCGGTGAGATGCACGGTCACCGTCTCGCCGGTCAGTACGAGGTCGTCGCCGTCGATGCGCCAGCGCGGCCCGGACTCCAGGAAGGAGCTCTGCCAGCCGTCGGCGCGGCCCTTGTCCCCGGCGCAGCCCATCAGGGTGCCCGCGAGCTGCGAGGTCTTCAGGATGTGGTCGGTCAGGTCGACGGTGCCGCTGGCGGTGTTGCAGCCGGAATTGGCCGAGATGCGCCCGTCGGCGAAGGTGAGGGTCATCGGGCCGCCGCCGGGAATGGTGTCGCCGTCGACCTCGGTCGAGATGTAGGTGTGGCCCATCGGGGTCGCGGTGTTCTCGCTTGTGTCGCCGGAATCGGCGGACGAACACGCGGTGGCCGCAGCGGTGGCCAGCACACACAGCGCGGCGAGGCGGAGCAGAGTTGCCGACATGGGGCCATCGTACGTGCCGGAATCCGCGGTTCCCGGCACGGACGACGGGTGTCGGTCAGGTGCGGGCCAGGGCCAGGACCGGGATGGTGCGAATACCCGCGGTCTTCTCCGCATACCCGGCGAACCCCGGATACCGGCTGGCCTGTTCGGCGTAGATCCGGTCGCGGGTCTGGCCGGTGACCTCCGCGACGGTCACCGGATAGGTCTCGGTACCGCGCTCCACCCGGGCGCTGCCCGCGGCCGTCAGGTTGTAGTACCAGGCCGGATTGGTCGGTGCGCCCGCTTTGCTGGCGAAGACGTAGATGGTGTCCGGGTCGTTGTCGTCGGCCAGATACATCGTCGGAGTGACGAGTTCACGACCGGACTTGCGACCACGATGGTGGATCAGCAGCATCGGCGCGCCCTCGAAGTTGCCACCCACCCGGCCTTCGTTGGCGCGGAACTCGGCGATGATCTTCGTGTTCCAGTCCTCTGGTGTGCTCATGGGCCGAATTCTGCCGTCGGTGGCGCCGCGCCGGGGCGAGCCGCCTCGGCGTGCCGGGGAAAGCCGGTGCCGAACAGCGCGTTCCAACCGGAATTCCGCGCGTCGTGCGGGAAACCCATCCGCCGATCGTGCGGCGACGCCCGCCCCGCCGACACGTCCGCGGCGCGGTCGCCGGGGATATGCTCGGCGGGTGAACAGCGCGCCGGCGACACCGATATCGACCTGGGCGCCGTTGCGTTCGCCGGTGTACCGGGCGCTGTGGATCGCGCAGCTGGTGTCGAATCTGGGCACGTGGATGCAGACGGTCGGCGCGCAGTGGATCCTGGTCGACCAGCCCAACGCGGCGGCGCTGGTGTCGTTCGTGCAGACCGCGCTCGCGTTACCGGTGATGTTGCTGTCCATCCCGTCCGGGGTGCTGGCCGATCTGGTCGACCGGCGCCGGCTGCTGATCGGGGCCCAGACCGCCATGGCCCTGGCCTCGCTCACCCTCACCCTCTTCACCGCCACCGGGCACACCACGCCCGCGGTGCTGCTGATGCTGCTGTTCCTGCTCGGCTGCGGGCAGGCGCTCACCGCGCCGGCCTGGCAGGCGATCCAGCCCGAACTGGTCCCGCGCGAACAGATCTCCTCGGCCGCGGCCTTGGGCAGCATGAGCGTCAATATCGGACGCGCGGTCGGGCCCGCCGTCGCCGGGGTGATCGTGGCGGTCGCCGGGCCGACGGTGGTCTTCGCCTTCAATACGCTGTCGTTCGTCGGCATCGTGGCCGTGCTGCTGGTGTCGACCTGGCAGACCAGCCCGCACATCCTGCCCAGCGAGCGCCCGCTGGCCGCGTTGCAGGCGGGCACCCGGTTCATCCGCGCGGCCCCCTCGATCCGGCGGGTGCTGTTCCGCGCGATCCTGTTCATCGCCCCGGCCAGCGCGGTGTGGTCGCTGCTGCCGGTGATCGCGCACGATCGGCTCGGGCTGGCCTCCGACGGTTACGGTCTGCTGCTCGGTGCGCTCGGGCTCGGCGCGGTCTGCGGCGCGCTGGGTCTGTCGCGGCTGCGGGTGCTGTTCACCCCGACCCAGCGGCTCGCGCTGGCCGCGGTGCTGTTCGGCATGGGCGCGGTCGCCACCGCGCTGGTGCACAGCGTGGTGCTGGTACTCGTGCTGCTGGTCGGCGCCGGTCTGGCCTGGCTGCTGGCCATGGCGACGCTGAACTCCACCATGCAGCTGCTGCTGCCGGCCTGGGTGCGCGCCCGCGGGCTGTCGGTCTACATGCTGGTGTTCATGGGCGGGCAGGCGATCGGCTCGTTGCTGTGGGGCCTGGTCGCCGGCGCGTACGGCGCGGTGACGGCGCTGCTCGTCGCGGCGGGCCTGCTGGCCTGCTGCGCGGTGAGCACGGTGTGGTGGCCGATCCGGCACAATGTCGAGGACATCGACCTCTCGCCCGCCGCGTTCTGGCCGGAACCGCAGCTCGTCGTCGAACCCGAGGCCGAGGACGGCCCGGTCCTGGTGATGCGCGGCTACGACGTGCCCGCCGCCGAGGTGGCCGCGTTCACCGTGTCGATGGCGATGGTCGGCCGCTCCCGGCAGCGCACCGGCGCGATGGAATGGCG
Source organism: Nocardia sp. NPDC059177 (assembly GCF_042755165.1). Taxonomy (NCBI): domain Bacteria; kingdom Bacillati; phylum Actinomycetota; class Actinomycetes; order Mycobacteriales; family Nocardiaceae; genus Nocardia; species Nocardia sp. NPDC059177. Next base: position 200,587 of record NZ_JBHZBX010000011.1, read on the forward strand.
GCTCTACCGCGATGTCGGCGTCGTCGACCGGTATGTCGAGGCGTTCGTGGTGCGGTCCTGGGCCGAGCACATGCATCAGCATCAGGTTCGGCTGACCGCCCGTGACCGCGAGATCGAGGAGACCGTCGCGCACTATTCGGCCGGCCCCCACACCGTCTCCCACCTGGTCGCGGTCGAGCCTGGTTAGACCAGTCGGCCGCCGACCACCTAGGATGAACGCCATGTCGCTGTTCCTCGATATCCTCCTTGTGATCACCAGCGTGCTGTTGGTGCTGCTGGTGCTGCTGCACCGCGCCAAGGGCGGCGGCCTGTCCAGCCTCTTCGGCGGCGGCGTGCAGTCGAGCCTGTCGGGTTCCACCGTCGTCGAGAAGAACCTCGACCGCATCACCATCTTCGTCGGCCTGGTCTGGCTGATCGCGATTCTCGGCATCGGCCTGGAGATCAAGTTCGGCTCCTGATCGCCGCCCGCACTGTCGCGCCCTATCGATCTGCTCGCGCCGATCGGTAGGGTGTCTTCATGAGCTCTGGGGGAGTCGAGGCTGCCGGCGTAGGGGAGACGAAGCGGCGACCGCCACGGTGGTGGCTGATCGCATCGGGTGTGATCGTCGCGGTCACCGTCGTGTGTTGTCTGGCCGTGGTGTGGTTGATGCTCAGCCACGGCGATCTCGGCCTGTTGCTGCTGACGGCGTTCGCGCTCGCCTGCACGGGTTTGGTGTGGGCGGTGTGGTCGCTGGTGGGGCTGATCGCCTACCGCGCCGGCTGGGTCAGTCTCGCCGCACCGGCCGTGGTGGTGTTCACCGCCGGACTCGTGTGGAGCGGGATACCGAAGGACCTCGGCTGGTGGCTGTCGGAGTCGGCGCTCGAACGGGCGGCCATCGCCTGCTCACCCGCCGACGGTGACCGCCGTATCGGGGTCTACGAAGTCAGCACGATCAGGGCCGAGGACAACGGGTGCCTGCTGACCGTCCCCGGCTACGGGCTGATCGGTCCCGCCGGCTTCGCCTACATGCCCCACGGCGAACCACCCGCACCGCAACACGAATACGACGAGCGATACCGGCACCAGGAAGGACCCTGGTACTCCTTCTCGACCTGAGTCAGTCGAGTAGCCGCCGAGCGCCTGCCTCGATGGCCGCTTCGCTCAGCAGTACCGTGTCGGCGGCCGGTCCCAGCGGAACGAAGCTGTCCTCGCTGGTGACCCGGGCGAGCGCACCCCGATAGCCGGTGTCGATCAGCGCCGCGAACACCGACTCCGACACCCCGCCGCCGCGCCGGGTCTCGTCGGCGACCAGCACCCGCCCGGTCGCCTCTGCATGCCGCAGCAGATCATCGACCGGCAGCGGATTCAGCCAGCGCAGATCGAGCACCCGCACGTGAATACCTTGGGCGGCAAGGCGATCCGCGACGCGCAGGCTCATCGGCACCCCGTTGCCGAAGGTGACGATCGTGAGGTCCGTGCCATCTCCATACACCCGGGCGCTCCCGATCGGGACGTGCTCACCGGTCGGTACTGCCAGCCAGGATTCGTCTCCCGGATACAGATCCCTGGTGTGGTACAGCGCGATCGGTTCGACGAACAAGCACACGCGACCGTCCACCCGTGCCGCCGACACACACGTCCGCAACAGAGCCGCCGCGTCATCGGCCCGCGCGGGCACCGCCACCACGACCCCGGGGATATCCCGCAGCGCCGCAAGGGAATCGTCGTTGTGGAAGTGGCCCCCGAACCCCTTCTGATACGCGAGCCCCGCGATCCGCACCACCATCGGATTCCGGAACTGCCCGTTCGAGAAGAACGGCAAGGTCGCCGCCTCACCCCGGATCTGATCGGCGGCATTGTGCACATAGGCGAGATACTGGATCTCCGGCACCGGCACGAACCCGGCCAGCGCGGTGCCGAGCGCGGTGCCGAGAATCGCCTGCTCGTCGAGCAAGGTATCGAATACCCGCCGAGCTCCGAACCGTTTCCGCAGCCCCTTCGTCACGCCGTAGACCCCGCCTTTGCGGCCGACATCCTCACCGAAGACGAGCACGTCCGGGTCGCGGTCCAGAAGTTCGCCCAAAGTATGGTTGATCGCCTGTGCCAGCGTCATCGGTTGCTCGCCGGCGCTCTGGGCAGTGGAAACTGATGGACTTTGCGTCGTCGCGTCGGTCCGGCCCGCGATGGCCTGGTCTGTGCCGGTCCGGCCCATGGCGGTCCGGTCCGCGTCGCGATCTGTGCTCGGGGCGCTCGATCGCATCACATCATCCCGAACAATCCCGGGCCTGGCCTGTACCAGGGGCCTCATCACCGCGGCCGCCGAATCGAGCCGGGCTTCGCGGACAACCTGAGCACCGACTTCCCGCACCCGCTCGCCGATCCGCTCGTATCGGGCCAGCAGTTCGCCGGCATCGGCGATACCCGCCGCGATCAGGTAGCGAGCCGTGCCGAGCAACGGATCACGGGCGAGGTCGGCCGCGATCTCCGCCGGACCGCGATAGCTCGCCTCCACATCCGACCCTGCGTGCCCACCGAGGCGCACCGTCCGCAGATGCAGGAACACCGGCACCCGCCAGGAACGCACGATCTCGACCGCGTCCTCGGCGGCACCCAGTGCCTCGGGCAGATCCGTCCCGTCGGCCGCCAGATAGGTGAGTCCCGGCCGCGGGCCGTACGCCCGCTCGATCCAGTCCGGCGGCGTCGGCACACTGATCCCGATCCCGTTGTCCTCACACACGAACAACACCGGCATCGGCACCCCCTGATGCGCGGCGTGCACCGCCGCGTTGATCGCACCCGTCGCCGTCGAGTGATTGGCCGAAGCGTCCCCGAAACTGCACACCACCACCGCGTCGCCCGGCCACGGGCACGAAACCCCCAGCCGCGCAGCCCGATCCAGCGCGAACGCCAACCCGACCGCCCGCGGCAGATGCGAAGCGATCGTCGAGGTCTGCGGAATGATCGCCGCCCGCGCACTCCCGAACACCTTGTGCCTGCCCCCGGACATCGGATCCGCCGCGGCCGCTACCACCCCGAGCAGCACATCCCGCACCGGATCCACCCCCGCCACCCGTCGGCACCGCTGCACGAAGAACGCCCCCGACCGGTAGTGCAGCAACGCCGGATCATCGACTCGCGAGGCCGCCGCCACCGCCGCGTTCCCCTCGTGCCCCGACGACCCGATGCTGTAGAACCCCTGCCGCGCCGCCCCCAACCGCCGCGCCACCAGATCGAGATGCCTACTGGTGACCTGCGATTCGAACAATTCCAGCCCGAACGCGGCATCGATCGCGTCGTCGACATCGGCGGACACCACCAGCCCCGCCAACGCCGCCCGGAATGCCGCGTCCAGATCCAGCGACCCGCGCGCCACCTCGCCCATCGCACCAGCTCCTCGCCCGCAGTCGAGTCGACGTCCGATACCTCGATGCTAGTGGCCCCTGACCCGGATACGCGGCTTATCCAGCCGCCTCCCGGCAACCTCAGCCGCCGCCCATGACATCGAGCACCTCCGGCGCGGCGAAGAAGCGCTGCCTGCCCCTCGTCACCTCGACGAGAATGCCGGCCGCAACGAGTTTTTCGATATTGGCCGTGGCGGCGCGATGCGTCACCCCGAGCGCCGCCTTGGCGATATTGATACTGATCACCGGCGCCCGGAACAGCTCGTCCACCAGTACCGGCAGCAGACCCGACGACCGGGCGGTGGCGACGCGGGCGCGCAGTTCCGAGCGCAGGGCGTCGAGCCGGACCGCCCTGGCCAGGCTGTCGCGGGCCTGCTTCTCGATCACCTCCAGGAAGAAGGCGAACCATCCGTGCCAATCGCCCTCGGTCGACACCCGCAGCAGTCCCTCGTAGTACCGGTCACGCCGAGGTTCGATGTAGGCGGACAGATCCAGCAGTGGCGCGGGCAGCAGCCCCCATTCCACCAGCAGCAGGACCACCAGCAACCGCCCGATCCGGCCGTTGCCGTCGATGAACGGATGGATCGCCTCGAACTGGTAATGCGCCGCCGCGATGGCCAGCAGCGGTGGGAATTCACCGTCGACGTGCAGGTACTTCTCGAACGCGTCCAGCCGTGACCACATCAGTTCCGGCGGTGGCGGCACATACGTCGCGGTCGAGATCGTGGAACCGGGCGGCCCGATCCAGTTCTGGCTGCGCCGGAACTCGCCCGGCGTGGCGTGACCTCCCCGCACCCCGGTCATCAGGATCTGGTGTGCCTCGCGCAGCAACGGCAAACTCAACGGCAACCTGCGCTCGGTGTCGAGCAGGTGGTCCATGGCGCTCATGTAGTTGAACACCTCCTGCACGTCCCCGGCGGGCTTGGCCGGCCGTTCCGCCTCGTACATCGCGACATCGGACAGCGAAGCGACAGTGCCCTCGATCCGGCTGGACAGCACCGCCTCACGCCGCACCAGCGCCCGCCCGAACAACTCAGGACTCGGCAGACTGCGTCCCAGCCCCGCGAGCTCACCGACGGCCCGATCCGCGGTCGAGAGCTGCCGGATCAACGACGGCGCGAGCGCCACGGTAGGAGGTAGCGGCGGCGGAGCGAACGCCTGATACCCCTTCTCCGCGCGGACCACATTGACCTGCTGCGCGGACGAGAAGTCATCGAGCCTCATGAACCACCGACCTCCGATTCGCGGATTAGTGATACTTTGGCAGCAAAAAGTAGCACTACTGAAGTGTAGTGCTACTTAGCGCGTAATCGATGCGATTAGTGCTACTTTTTGGTCTGAAAGTATAACTAATGAGTGTTGCGGCTGCTCGAGTACGTGGTGCTGATCTGGAAGCGTCACCTCGAAGACCATCCGAAGGCGACTCGCCTGCCTGCGGTGATCCCATTGGTTGTGCATGTTGGGGACTGATCGGCGTCGGTAGCGTGCTCCCCTGGACACAGCCGAGCTGCTCGATCTCGATACGCGCGTTGCGGACCTGAAACCCCTGGCCGATCGTTTGGGGCCGCGAGGAAAGAAGGCCCTGATGACCACCGCTGAACAACTCCGTGCCACGTGCAGCCGACCACCCCGTCGTCGGGCGGAAGCCCAGGCGGGTAGGGTCCGATGGTCGGGGAAGATCGGCGGAGGAGGGGCGATGTCAGTCGAGTCAGGTCACCAGTTCGGGTATCCGCAGCAGCCGGGGCCCTATGGCGCGCCGCAACAGCAGCCTTACCCGCAGCAGCCCGGCTATTACGGTGCGCCGCCGCAGCCCTTCCCGCAACACCAGCCGACTCCTTACGGCGCACCACCTCAACAGCCCTACCCTCAGCAGCAGCCGGGATACGGAGCACCGCAGCCGTATCCCCAGGCTCAGCCCAACCCCCACGGCAGCCCACAGCCGAACTACGGTGCCCCACAACAGCCTTCACCGGCAGGCCCGGAAGAGAGCCCCGCCGTCCAGGCCTATCGCGCCGCCGTCGCCCACCACCTGGGCATGGGCGGCCTCCAGATCAGCCAGAACTGGGTCGGCCCGGTCTGGACCACGATCGGCGTCGGCGCGGTCGTCAAAACCGCCCTGAATCCGATCGAGCTGGCCGTCTGCGTCGGCTACGCCGGCGAGATCACCCCCGCCACCGTCGCCGGATTCACCCGCCAGGTAGACGAATTCGCCCGCTCCATGCGCCGCCCCAGCGCCTTCGGCGTCAAAGGCGGCGCCTGCGCGGTAGCCGCCCTGATCTCCGAACGCGTCCACCCCGCCAGCATCCCCGCCGTCACCAACAAGCCGACGAGCTTCGGCACCATCGTGGTCCCCGCCGTCGTCGACCTCACCGCCCGCCACCTGATCATCGCCCAGAACACCCCGATGATCGGCCTCGCCATGTGGAGCACCGTCAAAGGCAAAGCCCGCATGTACCTCCCCGAACCCCGAGCAGTCCTGGGCTGACCAGATCAGCCGGAGGTCTTCCAGAAATACTGGACACATTCGCGACCGCCACGACTTCGATCGGTCGCTCACCGTGAAACAATCGCCTTCTCAAGTTCTTATCCACCCTTCAGGGAGTCTCCCCGGCCAGGCAAGGGGCGTAGCACCTCACCGACCCTTGAATTCGGCATCGAGTTCTTCGAGATACCCTGGGTTCACCATCCACACTTTTAGTCCCTGAGCAGATCTACGGAGGCAGATAACAACTTTCGGGAACAGCCAGGTTATCGGACTGTCGGCATTCAAATCGTCGTGTGGACGAAGTGAGGGGCCGATCACCGACTCGATGACACCAGCAAGGGATTGTAGTTCTTCCAGAAAGCTTTTCGCTGTCAATTCACCATCGGCGCCGTGTTTGGATGTTGTATCAAAGGCGGCGAAGAAGCAATACTTGACTTCACCCTGTCCGACCTTCAAACTTGCCGATGGCTGCCGTACGTCTATATCGGTAATCAGGTTTCCCCCAGACCCTATCCGGCCACTCTCGGTGTCGGATCTCTCGCGCCAACCGACAATGTCGCAGAACCTCCGGAAGTTTTCGAATGTCCAGGTCCAGTTGAATTCGGTTGCGACGACAACCTTCGCGGCAATCCGTTGCTCGGTTGCACGGCGTTTGGCGAAGCGTCGTTCGATATCATCCAAATTCTGGCGCTGCCGACGTGCCGCATCAACCATCTGTGAAAAGATGAGAAGGTCCGGCATCGACCCTGGGGTAGCGGTGAACAGCTGGGCATAGAGCTCCTATCAAGTTCGATTGCTGAGCCGTCGCCAACAGATCAGTGCCGCACCAAGATTCATGAACCCGTAGTGGATGTCGGTACGACGTTCCCACCGGATGGCCAAGCGACGGTACTGATGGAGCAAGGCGATGGTTTGCTCCACGATCCACCGGCCGGCGGTGACCTTGTCACGAGTTCCCCGGCGCGG